>JAIEOS010000082.1 GCA_019750295.1 Bdellovibrionales bacterium
AAAAGTAAAAATTTCGCTCAGCCTCTGCTGTCGGTAATTCTAGAGATTTATTAGAATTTTATCCGCGGATGCGGGTCTTCTATTAACTCTTCAAACGTCATCCCCTGACCCGATGAAGTAGAATGAATAAATGTCTCCAAATCCGCGATCTTCTGATTTTTAAGGGAATGAGGATCATTCCCTTGTTGCCACAAAAGCGCCTCTTCAAGAGTTCCAAATACCTTTTTCTTCCTTTTCCTTTTTCCGTTTTCACAGATTTCAACTCGGCGAGTATCATATTTATTGCCTGACGGCGGATCGACATATTTCTTGCCGTCCCACACATACAGTCTCAAAATATTTTTACGTCCAGCTACAGGAACATAAACACGGTCTTTCCCTTGGTAATTTTTCACATCAAAATCCATCATGGCATCCTCCTACGTTGGAGCCATGACTGGATGTCGCTAATACGAAATCGTACCAATTTGCCTAATTTCACATGAGGCAATCCCTCAATACGCATGAGCTTGTTTACAAAGCTCACCGAAATATCCAGTTTTTCGCTTAACTGTTCTTTAGATACTAAGCACTCTTCAAAATGCCATTCCAAAAACCAGCGGCTCGAAAATAACTGAACCAGATATTTTAGAGGGACTCCTGTCTGATGTGAAATCCTGTCCAATTCTATTTTGTTATCAAAGAACTTTTCCGCTTGTAGAGCGGCCGAATCCATATACATACCTAATTTCCCTTTCAACGGCAACTAAACAACGATGCCCAAACCTGAATTTACTTAAGAAAAACTATGCGTTACAGAGGTGTCGAATTTTAAATTTGAATCCAAAATGGAAGACCATTCGGATCATTGTAATAGGCAATATCAAACTTGTTTGCCCAATATAGCCTTTAACAGCCTCCCCAACCATACCAACGCTGAAAAAGCCGCCGCCTCGTTTTCGTCACACTCATCCGCTTCTTCCTCAAAGCGCTCTACGGCTTCTTCGAGTTTTCCAACATTCGTGTAAACTTCCAAATGCTCTAATTCATCTCTAGTCACATGAACCACCATAACCCCCAATCAATTTGTTGTTACTTTCCATCACGCTATTGATCCCGTAGATCAATGTGCTTTCGCTTTTTTGCAATGTTTGGTTTTGCGCGACAGCTTCTTGCTGATCGTTTGACTTTCGACTTTTGAGCAAACTATCTAACACTGAATTTTGCCGCTGTAACACCCCCAAAACCTGGCCTTTCAACTTACAGTTAGTAGCACAGCCACCTACGACCACGAGCATGATTAAAAACATTCCCCATCTAATTAACATTCACATCCTCCTTTCTTTCCTTTTTGGATGATTTTTTTCCAACTTCATCGAGTTTTGTTAGTTGCTGCTCTATCCAATCGTGATATTCCAAATTGGTGCCGGACTGTTGATAGCGTAGTTTCAACTTGTCCTCCGGCTGCTCACGCAGCTTTATTAAATCCGGCACCGCTTTTGCTCCGTATGTTTTCAGAAGATGATCGAATATATCTTTAAATGTCACCTTCCCTTTGAACTGTTCTCCTGAGTTGACTTTATCCAGTACACTTTCCGCAAGAACTCTGGAAGATGGACCAAGTTTGACAACTAAATCTTTCTCTTTTGTTTGATCACTTTGTTCTTTACTCATTTTCTTCTCCTTATATTTCAAGTGGTTTAATTAAAATCTCTCTTAGCAATTCATCAATCGAACCATAACCAATCCCCAGTTCTTTCATAAGGCGATCTTGCTCTATCTGTTTCCTTGCGGAGTTTTCAGTATTTCCCCAGTCCAATCTCAATGGACCTTTATGGACATAAACATTGGAGCGACCTCTGAAGGTTTCTTTGTGTTCCTGCAAAAAGTCGCTCAACGGTTTTAAAGGAACTACCAAATTAAAAGGGAGGGTGTCTCTCTCAATATTTCTCAATATATTTGGAGACGACAAAAGATTGATCGGATCAATAATGAGAACACTTTTTTTCTGGCTTGATAAACTCGTATAAAAAAGCTGATTGATTCCTCGATGTTTTCGACAAATCCAATTGTCAGCCAATTTATGAAAAGTGAGACTGACATTCTTAAAATTTCTCACATAAAGTTTTAATCTTCCGTTTGGATAAAATTTTACTTTTGACTTCTTAAGCAGAGAGCTGACGGCTGCGGAGGAAAAACCTAGATTTTGAGCCAATTTCATTTGCTCAAAAGACTCGTTTCCTTGAACGGATTTCTTAAGATAAAACGCCTGGAAAGACGGTTTATTCAGAGAAATTTGTTCCGCTAGTTTTTCAATACGCCCAGAATTATCGAACTCTTTGAGTACGGTTAAAAAATCTTCCTCTTTCAAATAACTCAAAAACTCCAGTTGAGTACCGTTTGTCCCTCTCTGCGTATGAAACCATCCATGTTCCAATATATTAATGTACGGACGCCCAACGATTGAATGGGTGCCATCGTCATTTCTGGATAAATCAATCTTGCGATCTCGACAAAGTTGCACGAGATCAAGCTCATTGATTTTTTTAAACACATCCATTGGAAGCACAGAATCTTTAATTCTGTATTCGGGAATTATGTATTTTTCGATCCCACGATGAAACTTCCAGCTATCGGAAAAATTAACGTCAGCTATGGGCTTAGTTTTAAAACCAAGCTCGTAAAACTTCCCATAATTATCTCGGAATTGTTCTACCAAGCCTTCCTTGGTGTAGTTGCGTCCAAGTCCTTTTGTACCACCGCGCTTCTGCCTGTGACCTGGGTAGTGGTATTGGACGTTCTTTTGCTCGACTCTGACCTCGATGCCAAACTGATTTAATATGCCAGCATACTCATCAAAACTTGTAGATAATCGTCGTGCAAAATCGCATTTTTCCTTAAGATCAATGACCCACGAAAAACCACCACGTTTCTTAATCGCGCGAATGTCATCAGTGTGACGATCCCATTTTAATATGGACTGGCTATCAATGACGGATAAACCTCGCTCTACACTTAGCCTGTCGCTGGCATCCCGCAGATCATATAAAACCCGAAACTTATTCAGTATCTTCTTACCAGTCTCACCATGTACCGGATTGACTACGATATGATTGTGTATGCGGTCAGTGTCCGTGTGCATGACCACCACAAACTCATGCCCAGGAAATTGGGATTTAATAAGATTAGCCCCAATTTCCGCGTAACTGTCGGATGAAAGCAATTTACTATCTTCTTCGCTAAAAGATTGAACAATATGTATGCAATCATTATTCTCTTTCCCAAAGCGAGCTTTCGTAAATTGCATTTGCTCAATAACATCACCTTCCATGCAATCGTAATAGATGACCGGATCTGATGGTTCTCGACCCCGAAAGATGTAATCCACCAAGCCAAAAACATCTTTATTCCGAATAACTTTAACGTAAGCCATTCGCAAGCCTCATAAACATCAAAATCTGGTGCATTTCTTCCTGAACGGCGACAAAGTTTTTATCTAAAACGATGTCGCCCATATTCGCTTTATGGGCGAGTTGGTTGATATTGTTACCGATACGCTTTAACTCCGATATGAGCTTATCGAATTGAGGAATAGACATTAAAATCGTTCGTGACGGTTTACTAAAGCATAACTCACGCACCAGTTCTGCCTTACTTTTTCCAATATCTCTCGATTCCTTTTCAAGACGTTCATTTTCATTGGCGCTCAACCTCATGTGTAATCGAAACGGCCTTGTCCGTTTATATTTTTCATCACTCAAAATAACCTCCCAAAACCACTAAATATATTTTCCAGAAAGATTCGATAATTTTCCTATAGAAAATTGGCGGCAGAAATTTAACAGAGCAAGCATGGAACTGGGTGCCCAGTTCCCCACTTGTTGGTGGTCTGAAGACCCCCAAGCCCCTTTACTAAATGCAAAAAAATCACAGACCTTTCCCAATCAAAACGGCGGTGGACGTGGTTTGCATTGCCTGTTGAACTGCCACAGGTGCGTGATCTTCACGGCTCGACATCAACCATTGACCGCCAAAAAAGCCGACCATGCTGGTAATCCCAGGACAGGCGACAGCAGCCGCCCAATAGATAACTTGCGAAGCGTAATACACCTGATCGTTAATCTGCGTGGCCGCTAAGAGCGAGAATGCATCGTTCTCTGCACCGAGTTTTTCTAACAGCTCAGGGGCACTAAAAAGTGAGCCAACTAAGTTGTAAAGTGCCGCCCAAATTGCGGGCCACAAACACACTGTTATATAGACCATCCACACCCAAAGCGTGATTCGCCAGCGCATGAACACCCAAAAGAACGGAAAAAGAGCGCTGAACACAATCAGCCCACCTTTACACAGACCTTGAATCATCGGCCCCATGCGAAGCTGTTCGTTGAACTCTTTGGCTCTTTCGATAGCGGCGCCGGAACCCGCGAAACCTGACCATCCATCTTTATTTCTGAGTTGTCCCTCAATACTAAAAAACTTCCCTAAATGCTGAAAGAAGCTCCCGTAGAGCCCTGGAATCTTCGCGCCGTCCATTACTCCGTAACTACCTTCGTATTTTTCCTTATAGAAATTCACTAGGGCAGAAGCCATCTTGTAGTTCTGAATCCGACCCATCTCTGGCGGGCCATCATAGAATTTCATTCGATCAAAGAGCTTATCAATCCAACTGCCATTGCAGACCATTTCATTGTAAAGATCGCCGTAAATAATCTTTCTTAATGAATTACAACTCAAACCATCGGCTGTTTTGATTTTCTCCAATTCATCAGAAAATTTGTCAGAAAAATTGATAATTTGACCGAATTTTTGCGCTCCTAGATCACCCTTAATCAAGGAAAGAAGGGGTTGAATACAATCGACGGTGTAAAGCTCCATTTTCCCGCGCAGCTTCTTATCTTCAACCTGGCTCGCAGCACCTAAAAGCATAGCTTTATAATAAAGATTCGGCGCTTCAGAAGACGAGTGGATGCCGCCCATGACAAGATCGACGAGCTTCATGGCAAGCCAGCCAATCTCTTCGCTACTTTTCACCATCAAAGCCGTTGGCAAACTCAAACGAATCTCAGGATCAATCCCGTTCATTTTCTCCGCGATATAACGACTTTCCGAAAAGTCCTCGCGAGTAAAATCTTTGATTGTTACCGCCGTGTCGGGTATTAGAACCGCAATACCAATGAGATAACAAACAACAACTTTTACCACTTGACCAAAAGAAACATAGCCCGATGAAACGAGCGAAGTCCCCGTTTGACGGGCAAAATACTGGATTAACGACATTAAAAGCATGAATCCAAAACAGAAAGCAAGAACGCTTCTCACCAGCATATCACTGGCTAAAAATTCACACAGGCGTGTGTGAAAATAGCCGCCCATATACATGAAGTACGCGCCAATCGCGTTAATCGAGAACATTGGAAACCTCCGCACAGAACACTTTGTCTGAGCAATCCATGTACTCTTGCTGCAACGACTTTCTTGAGAAGTTAGCCTTTTCTACGCCAATCAAGTCTTGGTTCTCCCAATCTTCATACTTTTGCCCCTCTGTCGTGATCTGCGAAACTACGCGTTCAAGCCCTGCGTATTCTTTGGATTTCGCATGAACCCCAAGCTCCAATGAGTCCTTAAGCTGTTCGCCAAGTTGTTTGGCTTCAAGTTTTTGGGCATCAGGAATGTTCGGATTACGACTGGCAAGGAGTAGAATCTCCATGCTTTTCTCCACCTTATCCACTCCGCTTTGTGTGGCGACCGATTTTGAAAGTTTGTGAATAGCCATCTCACGCTCTTGGTGCGGTAGGAAAGAGAGCTTTTGAACTAGATTCCTTGCTACAGGTAACGGCAGACGATCTTCAAAAATCTTTTTGATCTCATCGTCCTTGATATGCCAATTTTCATCATAGTCTTTAAAGAGAGAATTCAGCCCCTTTGCGAGTAAAACTTTTTCTTCCTCGATGATTTCAGAAGGTGAAACGATGCGCTTTCTGGCACCAAAATCCACCTCAACACCACCACGGCCAATCACAGTGTCACCAACGAACGCCTTTGTGAGTTCAATCGTGCGCTCGGCATCATCGCCTTTAAGTCCGGCCCATTTTGCCGTGGATTCTATAAGACGGTTCAGATTAACGTTCTTATCGCCACCTGACCAATCCGCAAGATTGTGCTCATAGTTATTGCCGCCACAGGTTTTAAGCGCCAGTTTGACGTTATTGCCATTTCTTTGGAGTTCTCTTCGCATACACTGACTACGCTCGCGCTCATATACTGCGATCTGCTGATCCTGATACTTTTCGATCATGGAACAAGCATCCAGATCCATTGCCGAAGTTAGACCACTTTCCAAACGTAGATTTTTCGTAATAGAACACATGGCGGGGCTTAAATAACAGAGGGCCAAAAGACCTCCGGCATCGACAATTTGATTGCCGACGCCCTGGAAGAAGTCGCCATTTAAAAACTCTTTGAGATTTGAGCGAAGATTCGCGCCCACATCCATCTGACCGCAATTACTTCCCACGTTCACCGAAGCAGAAAGATCCACCACTTTATAGTCCTGCAAACGGGACTCACGCCCGAAATTCAGATCGTAGAGATCGGGATTACCGATTCGCGTGGTACTTCGGTAATTGAGATCGGCAAATAGAGAGGGCGAGAGCGTTAGTCCCACCATCAATACATATATCCGCAACATAAGCCCCCCCCTTATCGATTAAGACCAAAAGAAAGAATTTTCTTCCCCAGGCTCGGTTTTTCCATTTGCCGCTGACGCTCAGCCACTCGATAGGCTTTTCTTAACTCCAAATCGTATTCCTTGGTTATTTCAAGCATTGATTGACTGAGATACCCACGGAACTCTTTGTCCTTGTAGGCTTCTCCGCGCAGTTTAGTTGCAACCAAATCCAAAACAGTGCCTTCACCCTGAATAACCTTTTCAAAGCCGATGCTGGATAATCCACCAATACGCAAAACCTTTTCATCCAAATATTTGTCATACTGACTTTGAGCAAGATCACGACTTGTTTTTAAAATTTTAAAAATATCCGCATCCGACTTTTCGTATTGTTGAACCATCTCCTTGAACTTATCGCTATTAAACGCATCGACCTCTGAGACAAGATGCCGGATAAATCTGAGTTCTTGTCTTTGTTGATTGGATAATCCACCTGACATCATTCCTCCTTACCCGCAAATTGAAGCAACTTCTTTGTACTCTAGATCAACGATAAGATTTCTCTTCTTATCAATTTCTTCTTGAATCTTCTTACCCCAATAATTTTGACCAAACTCCTGTGGCTCTAAGATGTCTTTGATAGACGAGATTCCACTATATGCAAACGCTCCTCCCGTGTTGTCTCGAACATACTCACCAACGGCGGAATGAAACAGCTTTTCAACAGTGGAGCGAATCACCGTATCAGCTTTTTTTTCAAGAAAATCCGCAACAAAGGATAGGTTTCCTTTTTCAACAATAATTCTCACCGTATTGAGAATACGAATGTCCTGCCTTTGTTCTTTGATATAATCACTCATTTACAACTCCTCTCATTTCTTCCTGATCCACTTCGACCAGATCGAAGATCGCTTTTAATGCGTCTCCATTGTTCTTTTTCAGCATCTTCACGGCGGCACGGCTGGCCTCGGCGTTACTTGGAGTCTGCCAATACTCAAAACGACTAGGACGATTACGACCAATAAATTTTTTCTTTCCATCAATACTGATGTAACAAACTTCACCCCATTGACCTTTTTCGATTCTGAGAGAACCTATGTTTTCGACGTCAGCCAGGGTCAATAGCTTTGTCTCATTTGCGAAGTGCTCAATATTCTTTGGACTCATCGGGAGAATATAAATATGTCCCACCACACCTAAGAGAGCCTTGCACACAGGTACTTCGCAAAAATTCGTTGGACGATTCGTTGCACCCCAAATCCAAAACGCATCCTTTCTGCTGGTTTCCGCTTTACTGACGAAATAATCCGAAATTAGAGGACAAGAACGCCCAAGCTCCGCAATTTCATCAAGAACCGCAAAGACCTGACGGTTTTCGTTTTCAGGACGCATCTTCACCTGGCGCACCTGTTCAAACGCACTTGCCACCGAGAAGCTCAAAAGAATGGAATCTTCTTTAATTCCTTCAAAATCTACGACGTAGAACTTTTTATCGAAAGATTCCTCTTCATCCTCATTCGGTCGAATGTAATTCGCGTACATTCCGTCACCGTAAAAGCTACGGAGCTTGACAAGAAGTGCCTCGACAATCACCTCATACTTTTCAAAACCTTTCTTCGCGGGAAGATAGGAAAGCTCTGAGGCAATATCGTCCATGCTCAGAGTGATCTTTCCACCCAAAGGAGTAGCAATAAGCTCTCCCTCAACGAAGGTCGTCCCCTGACTTTCTAATTTTTTTCCATAAGCCAGGCGAATTGATTGAGCCAGCGCCTCGCGGTGTTCGCTTTCAATCACAAACGATGGAGATGTGAGTCTAATGGCCTCACACATCCAGTTTGAAAGAACACTCACTTTCTTTTCGTCATAAACTCCACGAAATAGATTCACTGAAGGAGCCACGTTAGGATGGCATCGGCTGATTTCTCCATGATAGAGCTTCGCATTCATGGTCTGACTAGTATTGAAATCAAATACGAAAACGACCGGCTCTAGCGGCAAAAGTTTAACCGCGTTCAAAAGGCTGTTGATTAAGAAGCTTTTACCTCCTCCTGTGTCCGATACGAACAGGGCATGCTGCGAGGTTTGAGAAGAGAGCGGCGACATTCCAAAAAATCCACCTTCACGGTTTTCAAAGAGTTGTAAAACGTCTTTATCGCCAGAAAAGGAACCAAACACCGGAAGAAAACAAGCCACTTCTGCCTTATGAAGTGGGATAAATCGTTGCGAACCCCATTCCCCACGACGATCAAAGCAGAGCGGAAGGCTATTGACGAAAATATCAAGTCCACAGTCGCTCTCAATAATCCCATTGCATTTGAACTTATCCACCGCAAGACCTAGTACGAAATTAGCGCGGACTTCGGCCTCTTCCTTGGTTTTACCAAAAACCGTCACACTCCAAGAGAGATGCAGGCAAAAGTCATCGAGTGCTAGTTTTTTCTTCGTTTCCTGAATATCCTCGAACTGACGTTTGGAGCGGAGAGAAAAACTGTTTTTCGTACACCACTCCTTAATACCTAAAGTCTTAACAACAGAAGCCTTCGAGGGTTTAGTGATTCGCATAGACACCACCGAAGGGAAGTCCAGATTTAAGAAACCAATGCCATCACCTTCGCAGTGCTCACCAGGAACCAAAAGGCTAACAGTGCGCGTATGGATTTTTCCCGACAGACCTTCGTTATCGCAAAGTACGTCTTGAAACAGAATTTGCTCCGAAAGCGGAATAACAGGGACCACGGGAGCAGGTACCATCTCTTCGTTTGGCACAACAGTTTTGCGTACGATCTGGCGCAGTTTTTCTCCATCAATTCTCTCCAATTTCAGGCGAGCCGTGGCCTCCATACGAGACAACACCTTTTCAAATTCATCGGCGTGAAAATAGTGCTTGTCAATTTCATACAAAAAATCGTCTTTAATCTTCGTAGGAATAAGACTTGATAGGGAAAACTTCGATGCATCCGGTACAAATTGAATTGAAAAATACACCTCTCGGCGTAGTAGCTCACTTTTACGCGCTCGATCTTTGAGGCTCTCAAGACGTTTTTCATAAAAAAAACGAGCCGTATCGCTTTCAGGAGACCAAGATAAAGTTCCTAACTTTTCGATCTCACTTTCAGTAACCGCCGCTTGAAGCGCAAAAAATTGCAACACACAGTTTCTCGGTAAATCCAAAAGTCTTTCAAAACTTTCTTGGTACTCTTTAATGTCCTCAAAAAGCATAGGAGCATGGTCTAACAAGTTAACCCTATAAATCACGCCCAGGCTCTTGTCTTTGAGAACGAAGAGTCTGTGCTCATCCAAAAATTCAAGATAAGGAAAAAACTCAACAATATTTTTAACAATTTCTTTTTTCATATAATACCTACTTTAAAGTCTTTAAATTCGGGTCACTGATTGGGCTTTTCTTTAACACCACTTGCACAACGCCTTCTTGAAAATAATCTCCGGAAGGCAAAATCCGACGACCGACATAAATTGTTTCCGTTGCTCCAGCACTTCGATTCATGACGGGTTTGAGCTGAACGGGGTTTTGATCCTCATATCCAGCGCGTTTCCAAAGTTCGTTAGTACTCGCCGGAAATGAAGAACAGCCGACAATCAAAAAACTAACGCACAAACTCAGTAATGCTTTCGCCGCGTGACTTCGCATACTCTCTCCTTTGCTCAAAAAATTCGTAAGGGATCACTAGCTCAGAACCCAAGATCAGCCAAGCATCTCGACCTGATGTGATTTTTAAGGTTGGCTTCAATCCATCAAGATATTCCATGAAAAGCTCGCCAGCCTTCGAGCCGGCCTTTTGACCGCTATCTTGAATCACAACATCGGGTCTAACATCGACACCGCGACCGCCCACAGAACGAGAGCCACGTTCAATCGCAGAACCTAAACCTTCAACAAATGCCTGGCCAAATACTCCTAATGATTTTTTTCCGGCGTTTGTTTTTAGTTCCGCAGACATTCCAAAATTGTCGTCCTTGGGATCGTTAAACCATCCTTTAATTTTATCTCGCGTGTAAAGACTTCCATTCGGCCCATAACAAGTGATGGAATCAGGCTCCATCTTCATTTTTCCGGTCGCAAAAACGGTTTCGCTCTTGGCGATAAGCACACAGCCTTTGAGATCGATCTTTTTGTTGTTGGCCATTACAAATGCATAATCGAGTTGGATGAGCACCGGATAAGTTTCACCCATCGGCACTTCGGCTCCTCCGATGATCTTCCCGAAGGCGCGAGAGCCTTTACCGATAACAACGCCAGTGTTCTCATCTTTACCTTGAACCTCGACGGGAAACACAACAGAGTATGGACCTACTTTTTGCGATTTTACTGGTTTTCTTGGGTCTGCTGCCACATTTGGTAAAAGATCAGTTCCATCACTAAGAGATTCAGGCCCAGACTTTAAAGCACTCTCATCAAGAATGACTTTTGGATCTTTCTCCGGCGTTTGTGTCGTTTCCTTTGAAACGGACTCTATGCTAGTTTTTGATTTGTCTTTCCCAATACCATCGAGCTTTAACGATAACTCCGCAAGCCCTTGCTTTAAAGTTTCAACCTCCGAGAGAATTACCTTGTTTTCTTTGCGGATACTTCTTTCCGCATTTTCAATAAGAGCGAGCTTATCGTCAGCAAGGCTCTTATAGGGATTCGTCACCGTGGAACTTTTAGAAATCTTCTTAAAATCTTCGCCTTTAAAAACGTAACGTGCTTCTGACTCTCCACGAGTCATAAAGAAAATAAGAAGCAGAATAATAAGGCCAAAAAACATCCATCTGTTTTTTGGGTCTTTGTTCAGCCACTTTTTGAAAAGAAGCACTATAGCGTTCAGTCTTGTTTTTACATCATTCATAGCTACCTCTTTTTTGCTTTCTCAAAAACAACAAGTTGTGACCCGAGATCGCAAAGACTTGCGTTCCAAATACTTGCGCTCTGATCGCCAAGAATCGTGAGAATTATTGATTCTTTGCCCGACAATGTTTCACTTTCAACGTGCTTGAGTTCAGACTTTGCCAAATCACGACCGGAGAAATAAATGCGATGGGGCTGAATTTTAAAGCTATCCTGCGAAGAATTAGAAATCTTCACCTGAAACACGTTGTAACCCATGCCCGCAATAGAACGTAAAACCCTCGCGCTAAGACCGCGACCTTTACAATTCAGTCTTGAGTCCATTTTTTTTTCTTTCATTCCAAACGGCGTTTTCCCTGAAAGAATCATTTTCATCACATCAAGTTCACTGATGGCTTTTTCATCGTTTGACGAATCTAAGCTGGGTATCTTCTCCGGGCGAAAATCATAGGAAAGTGGGACACCATCATCTATTGAGATGGTAAGATGCACTCGAATGACGGCGCGATCCTGCAAAACAATTTCGACCTGTTGGTTTCCAGCGGTTTTGCGCGGGTAAATCTTTAGTTCTCGAAAATCAGCCTGTCCGTTTTGGCCCTTTGCCGCTTCAACACTAAAAAGTGTGACGTTATCAAAACGGTAAACAGGCTTTGGAAAACGTAAATATGTTGGCCTTAAACCCAATTTCGGATTCAAGGGATCAATCATTTCCCACTTGATAGGCACCTTTGCCGTACCACTTCCAAAAAACACATCTTTGGCAAATGCTAAAGAAGGGAAGATAAGCGCAAAAAATATGCAAAACTTAATCACTCAAAACCTCCCGCAACTTTTCGTTTCACCTGTGCAATGTCTTTGATTGGACCTTGCTCGATATTGAAAAGCTCGAGCTGCCAAAAGTTGTCCTCTTTTTTCACAACAACAGCACCTTCGAGAAGAAGGTATTCTTCACGAATTTTTCCAACTTCGTCGCCATACATAGGCTTAACGCGTATTTTGATAAGAGCACTTATGACTTTGCCTTTAGACGATACGTCCACATCCTTCATATCGAAGCTAATGGTTTGGCTCATTTCTTTGCTTTTAATTACCGATCTGAGTTGAGACGAGTCAGCCCAAAACTTCACCTTTAAATCGTCCGTCATCACGTCGCGCATCAGCTCATAGTTAAAATCGACATTTGCGTAATCAATGTTTCCTAAAAGACTGACGTAGGATGAAATTTTCCAGTACAGTGCAGCCGGAGAAATTTTCCCCGGCTGCACCTCGGTCACTTGCTCAACTCGACTCGGAATCAAAGCCACCACGCGCTCATCAAGTCGCGCCGAAAAACTTAAAACCAAATAGGACAACATAATAAGAAGTCCAAGAAGGCCCAAAATCGCACCATCTTTCGTGACATCAATACGTTTCTTTGCAACTTCGACAGCAATATAGTTTGGAATCTTCTTTAGCCTTGCTTCCGTCAAATCCTTCAACTTGATTTTGGTTTCTCGTTTTTGCGCTCCTTTCTGAATAAAATCGACAATCTTATACTTAAGATTCTTCAATTCAGTGAGAGCGTGTTGATTAAATGCCGATAAGTTCATAAAATCTCCTTTTTAACGAGCGAGCGAGTACGACTTTTCAAGACTCTGCGGCGTGATCTTAATGCCGAGCTGACGATTCAGCGTAGGTCCGTCAATGACAGAGACGTGTTGATCGTCGAGATTTATCTTGAGTCCTTTGTAGCGAGAGTCGTAATTGATCGGACCTTTGGGGCCGACAAACACTTTACCGTCGCGCTCACCCAAGACCTTCAAGCGCACCTTTGAATCAACAGGCTCATTGCCTTCAAACGTCGGTGTTGTCATAATGGACTTTTCCACCTCAGACGCTTGTTCCACATTGAGTTTCAAGTGCTTACTCATAAAGCCGCTTTTCAAAAGAAGCGTGTGCTTCTCATCGAGATGCACGAAGATGTTGCCACGGTCGTTACTGAATCCGATGTCCTTAAGCGCCACGAACTTTTTTCCCTTCAGTTCACCAAGAATTTGAATCGAAACATCGACAAACTTGGCCTCTTCTTTTTCTTTTCCCAATTTGACGACGTTCGTTTTATCTTTACCCATGTCTTTTATTTCCTTAGTTACTATTTCTTTCTTCTTATCCATTACTTTTACCTCTCTTATAGATTTGCAATTTTCTTCCAATCACCCAGTACACGAAACCCCAACGCTTCGAGGTGGTGCCTCTCGTCGACACGAACCATCTCCCACGAGTGGAGTTGCCGTTCACAAAGCTCTCGATCTTCACCGCCAAGTTTTAAAATTTTCTCCTGATACGCTATCGCAGGGAAATACTGCGTTTTTGAATGTTCGAGCTCGTCAATGATTTCCAAAACCCCAGTGGAAACCAAAATCTCCCCGCAATCACGACAACGAAAGCCGGGAATATCCCTGATAAGGTCGCTTACTTTTTTATTTATGAGCAGATCAAAGAAAATAAACTCAAGCTCTCTTCCATTACACATTTCACACACATCCAAAAACCGATTTAACCCCATCATGTTTTCACCTCCTTTAAACACTCAATTTTGCTTTCCCATTCACGCCCAAAAAGTTTGGAATCTTCACAGGCGTGTAACGACTGATTTTGTGAATAAAAAATCCTTTGGGGATTTTTTCTCGAAACGGCGGCCACACGAATACAAGCAATAACAAAATCAAAAGTAAAAGCATGGGACGCGTGTCGATGATTCCGAAATAGAGGAAGCAAAACATTCCAAATAGAGCTTCTTTTAGCTCCAAAAAATCAAAGACCATTGTCGGTTCACTAAGCACCTTATTGGTTTGCTTTCCATGCTCACGCTTGATTCTCTTGTAGTCATACATGACGACATTCCTTCCTCTCGAAGATCACTTGGGCGCCAAGAACTGAATCTCCACCTTTCTTGCGAACTTCACTTACGATTTTCGGAACAAGAAGAATCAGAATGACTGCCGCAAATCCGAGGATGAACAACACAAAGTGCGAGCGGATAAGCCCTATACAGCCGATGATTCCAAAAATGCCAGCAGCGAATGGCGCGAGCCATGCAAACGTAATCGTGTCTGCGGTCTTAAAAAGGCTTCCCACAGTTTCCAAATCGCCTGATAAATCCTCGCCGCTGATATTCATGGCCGATGCCGTTGAAGACATCCAAAATACAATGACAAACAAAATTGCCACCAAAATGACGTCTAAATGCGGATCGTTCTTAAATTTTTCTAAAAAAGACACAAAGCAACCCCTTTCCTCAAGAACCTTGAGAATTGTTTTAAAATTTCTTGTTTTTTACGTTCTCTTTACTCGCTGAATCATACTTAAGATTTCTTCAGCACTCTTTTTCCCAATCACCTTAAACGCTTGTTTTGTGCGATCCTCAAAAATCATCAACATTGGGACGGCAGATATTTTTAAAACTGACATCTCCTTTGCCGATGCGACGGACCACGGAATCCTTAACCCCTCGATAAGATTTGCTCCAGAATCGAGCCTCACAGCTTCGATATAAACCCCATTGTCTGCGAGCTGATTAACGACTTGATACATCCCTTTGCAGGACGGACATTTTGAATCGAAGTAAAATACCATTTGATATTCTTTCAACTTTTCATAAACCCCCTCTGACGACGCTTTCATCGGCTCAAGTGATGGGACTGATAAGCCCTTCAGTCCAAGCACCGCCACTCGTTTTTCGTTATATCGCTTTAAAAGCTGATTCTTTTTCTCTTTCCATTTCTCAAAAAGAAGGATGTTCTTCGCCGTAGGCCGTCTTACGACTTCCAAGAATGGAGCCGGAGGAATGTAGTCACCTTCACGGAAAAACTCGTCTTTATTTTCATCAAGGTGGTTGTTCCACTCAAAACTTTTAGACTCTGCGGCCTTTGGCGCTTCTTTGGTTATAGACTGTATTTCTTTTTTCTCTGTATTGACTTCATCAAAGTATTGGATGGGACGATCAAAAAACTGTCCATAAGCTGGATTTCTCAAAAGAATAGTGACCAATAAAAATATTTTCATACACCCACCACATCGTAAGGGGAGATCACACCCGCACACGCATATTCTTTCACGCAGTCCTTTAGCGACCGATACCCAGGTGTGATTCTCCCCATGATTTTTGATTTGATAATTTCCCCATTGATCGTCTCAGTGATAATCTGGCGTCCAATAACTCCCTTAAAGCAATCTGGATTCTCACAACCTTGCGAATTTTGCTCGAAAAGCTCCACTCCTAGATGGACAAGCCCCGAAAACTCTTCTCGCACTTCGGGATCATTCAACTCTGCGACAGGCTGTTTGCAAAATGGGCAGAGCTTTTTTCTCAAAGTCAGGGCTGACACCACCTCCAAATTTTCTGCGAGAACGTCGTGAGCTATTCCCATTCCAGTAAGCCGCGTGATGGCGCCCAATGCGCTATTGGTGTGAAGAGTGCTAAACACCAAATGCCCCGTAGATGCAGCTCGCATCGCTAAGTGAGCAGTTTCCTCATCACGAATTTCTCCGACCATAATTATATCGGGATCAAGCCGAAGGCTTGATCGTAAGGCTTCGCCGAACGTGATACTGTGCTTGTTCACATCGATTTGTGAAATGCCTTCGCCTTCATATTCAACCGGATCTTCAATGGATATGATCTTTTTTCGAGTCCGATCCATTGACATTAAAACAGAAAACAGCGTGAGTGATTTTCCGCTTCCGGTCTGACCGCAGAGAAGGATGAGTCCATTTTTCTTATTCATAGATCGCAAAAGTGGTTCAGTGAACACTCGGTCAGCGCCAAGATTTTCAATATTGGCATTTTTGATCTTTGATGAATCAATAATTCTGCAAACAATAGTTTCGCCCAAAGTCTCAGGAGCGTATTCAGAACGTACTTTAATCTTGAATTTTTCAAAATACTTGGAGCCGCTGCAAGGTCGACCCACGACAGATAAAGGTAATCCCACTTCGCTACGAACCTTTGTCATCACGGGCTGGATATGAGCTTTATCAACGCAGGATACTTCCTCAAGATCGCCATTAATTCTCATGCGAACAATTAGTCCGCGCTCCTCTACATCAAAATGAATGTCGCTTGCATTGTGGTTACGAGCTTTTTCGAGCATCGATATAAAGAACTTGTCAAAGGGACCAATACCGTCACTAAAGCCTGCTTTCTCTCTGTTGACGGGAACAACAATTTGTTCCTTATCAGATCGTGAAACACTCTTTAAAACACGCTCTTGATCCTCAGAGATTAGACGAATTCCAATAAAACGGTTATTAGCCTCAATTTTCGCAATGTATTCATCTTTAAACTCTTTTAAAAAGAGGAAGCTACCGCTACACAAATATCCAAACACGTTTTTATCAAATTCAATCACCTGAACTTTTTGATCTGGTTTCTCAAGGTGCTTAAGAATAGAGTCCTCACACGAAATTTTTAAAAACTTCGCCAAAAACTCATTGAGCTGCGTTTGCGTGAGATGCCCTAAAGTGACAAGAACCCTTCCGATCTTCTGGCGCGAAAGCTCTTGAACCCCCAAGGACTCGTCAAGTTGCTCGCGTGTGATTAAATTGTTTGAAATTAGATATTCACCAAACATTACTCAGCCCCTTGGCACATGGACACAAGTGCTACTTTCGCGGCCTCGGTCATTGCGATTGATTGAATATCTTTGCAACAGCTAACACGTTTCCAAATTGCAAATAAGTAGGTTTGGTGGTCCTTTCCAATAAGGCGTCCCATTTCGTTTGCGCCTTTTATTACCTCAACTTCTCCAAGCGATTTACCCTCGCGGAAACAACTCGATGAGTTGGGATAAACTAGACTCCATTTTTCGTCTGGACTCGACGGCATAGTTTTATAAACCTCGGATGCGATGCTTTTTATTCTCTTCGCAGCGAGAAGCGCGGCACCCATCGAGCTAGAACTCTCCACAAAACCAGTTCTCGGCAGTAATACGCCCCATCCACCGCATATATCTGCACCTGTTGGCGGGAACATTTTAAGACCCGCAAGAGGGAAACCGCAGCTTTGCGAACCCAGACTAAAGCCTGTAAGAACGTCGCCTGTGGCTGCGGCGTTCACCATTCCCTTTTTAAAGCACGCAGGGATAGCGGCCTTCCACGCAAGAAAAGCGGGTTGCATCAGATCGGCAACACCAGTTTTCCAGCTTTCAACGTGCTCTGAAATTGCATCAAAACACATTTTTTCCATTTTGCTCCCGCCGCAAGCCATTCCTTGATAGGCGATATAACTGAGAGGCGCTTGGATCACTCGCGCATGGAAAAAGTAGCTTCCCATTTCTTCGCCCCCAAAACCCGTGATACTTTCCATAGCGGCCCCAAGTTGAAGTGCTGCACCGGGCATCCCCATAAAAAAACTTTTTCTAGGAGCCGTGGTCACTTCAATAAACGATGAGATAAAATAGTAGGAATGCATGGAGCAAGGCCGTATTCCACACATACAGCCCGATGTAGTATGTTGCATACAACTTGTAAAACTCGGTGCCTTCACCGCAGAACATATCGTTGGAAATCCAAAGGACTTTGGAACAAAGAGTAATACCAAACAAACGGCGGCAGCTTTTCGGGTTAGCTCAAGAACTTTCTCATGGGCAATCCGCATACTTCTTAAGTAGAGGGGCTTTAGACCAATTTTTTCCACAAAAAACGAATCCACGCCGTTAAAGAAAAAACCTACGGCTTCGTTGGATCGTAACGTACTCAGAGTTTCTCCAGTTACTTTCGGAACCTTCTGTACATTCTGATTTACCGACTGGCTGACCGTTGGTTTTGAAGTCGTAAGAAGCCCACTAAAGACATTTTTAAGTGGCGTTGAGCCGGATTCGGAATAACTCTTACTCTCCACAACTCTGTCAATCTCACCAGCAAAGTATTTGCAGTATTCCACCGTGCGCTTATCTTTTGAGTGACCAATCACTTGATTTCTAAAATTTTGAACTAAGGTATCAAGCCCCGTATCGTTACCGATGGCCTGAGCAAGAGAACTCAAAGATTGCGTGGCAACAATCGTAACACCCAAAGCCTCACGGCGTTTTGCCGCGTAATCATCGTCGCCTTCAATCTGACCTCCACCGATAGAGACGATGGATTGATATTCATCGTAGATACCAAAACTCAAACGACCTTCTTTCAATCGTTCAGGCTGATTAATCCGATTCAAAACGGATCGTTGATACATGATCTTCATAAGGAGCGCCATCGGCCCAGACAGACCCGGAACATCAATACCAAAAATAAATATTTTCCCTTGATCGACGATATCATCAAAACCCCAAAAGTTTACTTTCTCCTTTGGCGGACAAAATATTTGCTCCACTCGCGCATCACGCAGTAGTGACAAGAATGTAGTAGCACTTTGAACAATACTGTCCCTGAGTTTTGCATCAAGTCTCGAGTATTCATTCTCAAAATATCCTCTTGCAAATTCAAGATTACGCTTTGCTTCCCAGTCAAATTTCTTGGTCGCAAAAAACTCATCAATTTCTAAAGCAAAATCACGCTCAGAACTTTGAATCAAATTTTCATAAAAATCAGTGAGGGTGAAGTAATCACCATATTTACCACCACAGAAAATCACCATATTTCTGATAAGATTTTGGCCTTTTGTACTCCAAAACTTCATCTCTCCACTGGACTTACCAATGAAGTTCTCATTAGCAGCCTGAATCATCGAAGCCACGCGAGAATAACCACTTTCTGTTAAAACGCCTTTTTGGTAAATCACGTTTGTGCGAAAATTCATATCATCGGTGAAATGGATCACTTCATCTTGCAAACCCAATTCCTGCGTGAGTCTTAAAACATCTCTTGCAAAAGAATTCTTTGGATCAAGGACTACAAGTGACGGACGAGGATCAAATTTTTCAAGAATCTGCTTTGTCCACGGAAGGAGACACGCACTTGATTTACCGCTTCCAGTTGAAGCCGTGGTCAAGATGCCCGTTGCCAGTGATTTTGGACCTAGAGCAATCCAACTTTCATTATTGTCCTCTATCTTAGTTCCGATAATGAGTTTATTGCGATCCTCGGGCACTTCATCAATACTTCCAAATCGCAGAAAGTCCAATTTATCAACGAACCAATAGGCAAAGATGACCGTAAGAGCCGCTGATAACCCTTGAGCAACAGCGATAGCACCTTTTATGATCTTCACATGAGATTGCGGAATGATCGAAGGAAACGGTTCAAGCAGTGCGAAAAGCGAAAAATAGTTTGCAGAATACCAGCCCAATGAAAAACCGCAGACAACAAGAAAAAAATAGGCTGCACTCCATTTCTTTTGTTTTTTTGCACTAAATTGGGAAATCTTCTGACCAAACTCATTGAGCCCAATAATTCCAATGAACCATAAGAGAGACACAACATAAATCATAGCCACTTTAGTAAAGACGAATCCAAAGACACCACCTTTAGCCATCAGATAACCACTAATCGCAGCAAAAGATTCTTCAAGACCAGCGTTAAGGCTAAAAAACCACAACACCAATAAAACGCAAAAGAATATTGGAATGGACGCAATGATGTTTAATTCCTTTTTATTTTCCATAAGCTGCGCCAATTCCTTTTTTTCCAAACGAATACAACCCAATAATTTCCTTGATGCGATCTCGTAGAAGCATTTCCGCCTCAGTCATTGGACCTTTCCGGCCTTCGTCAGACAATCGAATCATTCTCAAAACAACTTCTCTTATGCGTTCCATCTCATGCCCCCAAATTTCAAACAGCCGAACTGCCGCTTTGACTTAAAACGTCCAAATCCAATATTCCTCTATCGCAAAGGCATTCAAACTCCATGATTGCATTCTGCAGTTTCTTATTGATAACCAGAATATCCACAGGAAGATTCCCGTACCAAGACCGTACTGCTTGTCTTATTTCATCAAGAGTCGATGGCCCGTAAGCCACCGATACGATGTCATCAAATTCTTCTGAATAAAAATCGTCGCCTACATACTCATAGTTACTTACTGAATTACCGCGCATAGATCCTCCTTCGCCGCTCTCAAAGGTAATATTGCTAGAAAGGTGCCAAGAGGTTTGGGTAGATCAGCTCCAATAAATACGGTGTACAGAGCAGTTAATAGCAAAAGCGGACCATGGCTGGTCATATTTATCTAAGGATAAACACGAGATTAAATACACTCGCATTTAACCGGTCCGATCTTGGTAGGAAGAATTTTTTCGAATTACATGAGAAGGAAAGAGGCGTCGAAAGCTATACTCAAATCTACGGGAGAAAATGTAGACTGATACAATCTTGGAAGAATTCTTTTGGTAATAAGGGAATTGCGTATGTTTTGCATCTAGCAAAAACATCGGGGTCATCGTGGTGGTCTGTTACTAAAAACGATCGCCAACTGCTTTTAAAAGAGGAAATAGCTTCAATGCCATTGACATAGTGTGGGCCAAAATCAAAGTCGGCGAAAATAATTAAATCAGAATTTTTTAGGTCTTCTCTCTTAATATCCGTATTAAAACTAAGCGGTGAATCGAACTCGGCAATCTCGTTAGGTAGCCCTGTACGCATGAGACTTGCCCTAATTCGCTTTCGTTCATCAATATTGTCGTCGAGTATAATGAAACTGTCCGTCGGTTTAACATCAATCCTGCTCAACGGTATACGTGGAATTTCGAGTCTAAAAACGGTTTCCGATTTGTTTTCTACTAAAAGATTCACTGACCCCTTCCAGGCCTCTAGAGTTCGTTTTACATGATATAGCCCGAAGCCCGATCCCGAAGGTTTACCATGTGTCGCTCCATCTTCGAATATATAACCACTTAAAGCCGTTGGGATTCCCTTACCATTATCGCTGATGAGAATTACCGTCCGCGCCCCGACAAAAAAGAGTTTTACTGTAATTGTGTCGCACTGAGCCTCCGCAGCATTATTTAGAAGATTTGAAATCACAGCGCCAAAATCGCCCTCGTCTATCACACTTATATAATGGCTTGATTCATCTACCTCAATTTTAATATTTATCTTTTTGCCAGCGTTTAACAATTCGTGCATTTTGCTATTTATATGTTTGATTAGGGAGGCGCGAAGATCAACTTGCGCAAGTCTGGAGCAATCGTGTCGCTCTTGAGTTAGACGCGATTGTTTAATTGTAATTTTATCCGCCATATTCGATATTTGATCGAGAGCGTTCTCGAGTAGACTCATATCATCTCTATCTATCTGGAGCGCTAGTTTCTGACGGAGTAATTTCATTGCACGGATAGGTGATTTAACATTATGGGCAAAAGTTCTTTTACTCTCAAGCACAGCATCAATGTAGGCCGCATATTCTCTTGCTGCCCCTAGAGATTGCAAATTTGATTTTATTTGTGCCAGCTCTCTGATTTTTGGAATATCTTCAGATATAAAATTAGACTCTAACGGTAGCAAAATATCCTGGAGAAAATTTTTGCGCAAATTAACAATGATCCAGCCACAAATCAGCACAACAGAGAAAGTTAGAATTAACAACCATAAGTGCGATGCTGAAAGACTAAACCACGGAATGTGAAAATAAACCGTGTATCCAGAAAAGCCAGTTATATCTACTTTAAAAAGGCGGTGGAAAAACGAAACTGGTGGAATCTGCAAACATGTTTTTAGATCATAAGTTGTTGCAACAATTAGATCCTGCCCGTTACAAAGTATTGCAGCGTGAGCTCCAAGGGTATCGACAGCTCTTGCCAGAGTCGATTCCACTAAATCTCGGTTGTTTTGCTGGATACCAATACGAACAGATGTGATAATTAAATCATTTAAACTTTTTTTTAGGTTCACTTGACTGTTTTTAAAGGCATAAAGCACAAAGGAACAGTAGATGAAGCCGACAAATAGGCCTAACACCATAAGTGGGGTTTTAGTTTTTTTAAAAAACCATTCTTTCAGTGTCATATTAAATCGGTGAGAAAGTGATTATCCGATCATCTTCTCTCTGTTTAAAGTTTTTGTGTAACCCCTGCGTAATCCGCGTCTAGAATATCTTTCTCAAATACCCGAGAATAGATCCATGAATACTTCAGCGAGCC
>JAIEOS010000083.1 GCA_019750295.1 Bdellovibrionales bacterium
AAATCATTAGGAATGTACTCATTCTTTGGAGGATATTCAAAAACAGTCGATTCCTTATCTAAAAATTGAAGAGTTGCGGCAGGAAGCTCTTCGCTCCGATACTGAATTCCAAAAATATCTTCTTTTTTATTGGTTTTTTCTTTTTGGCTGCTGACCACGACGTGAGCGTTCTCCGGCTTGAGGTAAGACATAAAGTACTTAAAATCTTCCACGGAGTATTTCGAGAGAAGAAAGTATTTTTCCAAAAATGAATCCACCGGATAATCCACCATAGCTTTTGCAAAAAAAGCGGAGCGGTTGCTCGAAGATGAGGGCTCAAGATTATCCAGCGCGATCTTTTGCAAAAACTTTTCATCATCGTAAAGATACTCGGGATAGCCTTTTTCGTTCATCATGCGTATAAACTCAAAGACGGAAGCCGTTACTTTTTCGTGATTCTTTCGACCCTCTGGGGTGAGGGTGATATCAATATTCAATGTGCGGGTAAAATAATTCCCCACAGATAGCTCGAGAGCCCAGCCCTTCTTTTTAAGATAGGAAAGCAGAGAGCCCTTCCCCTCGTAACCGATAATTTTGGTGATGATATTGACAGGCTTTGAATCCCAATACTTAATCGTGTCAGGAATATTAAAATACACCGTCAATTCATCGATATCTGTGATGGCTTTAACATAGTGGTAGCGGGCTTTTTGCTTGGGATCAAAGTACTCATCTTTATACTGAGGGGGCTGAGCCTTTGTATTTGGAATGTCCGAAAAATATTGAGTGACCCAACCCTTAACAAGATGAGAAGGCTGAGCGGTCATCACTACTAAACGCATTGTACTTGCAGAGTAATACTTTTTATAAAACTCCATCACCTGCTCACGATTGACGTTTTTAAGAGTGGTTTTATTTCCGATCGTGAATTTCTTTAACGGATGTCCGTCGGCGGCCTGCAACGTCAAAAAGCGCATGCTCCGCCAAGAATCGTTCTTAATATTTTTTTCAAACTCACTATTCACCGCGTTTTTTTCTCGATCGACATAGGTGGGATCAAATAGAGGAGATACAAAGAATCTCGAGAAACGGTGAAGCGCACCATCAAGAGCCGAATTGTCGACATCAAAAAAGTAATTGGTTACATCGTCAGCAGTATAGGCATTATCACCGCCGCCGTTTTTCTCCATATAGGTGGAGTAGTCGTCGTGATTGGGAAACTCTTTGGTTCCTAAAAACAACATGTGTTCCAGATAATGGGCCATACCCGCTGCGTTTTCGGGATCTTCAAGAGAACCCACTGCCACCGCCATCGCCGCGGACGATTGCTTAAAGCGTGGATCACTAATGATCAAAACTTCGAGCGCGTTTTCAAGCTTAAGAGGTACAAACTCCATTCCATTGATCACCCGTGCCGCAGGTGCAGTCGCAGATTTTGTACCAGGCCCCTGCTCTTTTTGTGTGCAACTTATGGTCACGCAAAAAACAGCCGCCAAAAATAAGAGCTTCTTGAATGTCATAGGATTTTTCCTCTCGAAGTTCCGGTGTAGTCCGGGAATAGGTCTAAGAATAAAGATATATTTTGAAATCGGCAACACGTCTTCGCTCGATGGCAGCACTTGCCTTCCCGAAAAAATAATCGTCTAATGCCAATCTAAAGTCATAAGGAGACGATATGGGAATTGGTAAAGAATTTAAAGAATTCGCAATGAAGGGTAACGTGGTTGATCTCGCCGTAGGGGTAATCATCGGAGGTGCTTTCGGTAAAATTATTTCTGCGATGGTCGAAAAGATTCTTATGCCATTGATCGGAATGCTTATGGGTGGAGTCGACTTTACCAACTTAAAAGCGGTGCTTGTCCAAGCCGGCGCCGATGGGAAAGGTGAAGTCGCAATTGGGTATGGTTTCTTTATCCAGACGATTATTGATTTTACGATTATTGCATTCTGTTTGTTCGCTGTGATTAAGCTGATGAATTCGTTAAAGAAAGCACCAGCTCCCGCTGCCGCCACGCCAGAAGATGTATTGCTATTGAGAGAAATTAGAGATTCATTAAAAAAATAATTAAACCAAGGAGAAATTATTATGTTTCGTATTTTAACTAGCATCATGACCGTAGCCCTTTGCTCAGTGGCTTTTTCTGCAGAAAAAAATGCTGCACCAAAGGAATCCAATCTCACTCGTGTCAACATCGATACGACGAAGAGTGTGATTAAATGGAAAGGCACCAAAGCTTTTGTCGGAGACTCCCACGTGGGTACAGTGAATTTTTCTTCCGGCACTTTATTTGTCGATAAAGATAAAATCACTGGCGGTGATCTCACCATCGATATGAAATCGATTAAGAACACAGACGTCACTGACCCTAATATGAACGGTAAACTTGTAGGCCACCTAAATAGCGAAGACTTCTTTGCCGTTGATGCGAATAAAGAAGCTAAATTTGTGATTAAAGAAGTCAAGTCGACGGGAAAAGACACGTATGACTTTATCGGCGACGCGACCATTCGTGGCGTGACTCAACCGATGAAGATCAAAGCCACGGTGAAGAGAGATGGAGCGGTTTGGCTCGCCACTGGAAAAACTGACTTTGATCGCACGAAGTTCGGTGTGAAGTATAACTCCAAAGATTTTTTCCCAGACCTTATCAAATCTGGAAAAGACAAAGTGATCAAAAACGATATCGAATTAGAATTTAACCTAAAAACGATCTAGTTCGTCCCACGGAGCGCCAGTCTGGCGCTCCTATCGGTAGAGCTTCCGGTACACTAAACGGTAGCTCACACCAAATAAAATCATTCCAAAAATGATAAGTTCTAACAAATGCTGGAGAAACAGCACGGGCTCTATCCGATTCCACAAGATCTGCTGACACAAAACCACTCCATGATACAGCGGGGAGAAGTGAGCCGCGATTTGAAAACCCTCCGGCATTTTAGACATCGGGAAAAAGATTCCCGAAAAATAAAAGAGGGGTGCTATGAGTACTGTGTAGACCGTCTGAAACTGACTTATATTCTGAATCAAGGCCGAAGATATTAGACCCAAACTTCCACAGGAAAACGCAATCAGCGCGCCCATAACGGGAATCAAATAGAAGTGCGGCGTCAGTTTGAGTAATCCAAAAAGCATAAAAACAATGGCCACAGCGGAAGCCATCAGCGCTCCCTTTATAGAAACCCAGATCAGTTCTCCCAGAATAATCTCCCTTGGCGAGATGGGCGTGGTCATCATCGC
>JAIEOS010000084.1 GCA_019750295.1 Bdellovibrionales bacterium
GACATAATCCGCTAACGCCTGGGCAGACCGGATAAATCTTAAAGGCTTTAGTCATAGCCAGAAAGGTTCCAGCTCCCTGCGTGCATCTTTTCACCCACAAAGGGTGAAAAGATGCACGCAGGGAGCTGGAACCTTTCTTCTCGACGTCAGTTGTGTTACGTTTTAGCCACAAGAGGGTTTCCGGTTTGTCGAACAATTTTATGAATCCAGTGAGAGTTTATAAGTTTGGTGGCGCAAGTCTCGAAAACGTAGATAAGCTTAAATCTATTGCCGCCTTCCTGGCGCGCGAAAAGCAAATAAACAACCAACCCATTCTTGCTGTTGTCAGCGCTATGGGAAAAACCACCGATGGTCTAATATCCCTAGCCCACGAAGTGAGCCCTCATCCTCAAAGACGGGAACTTGACATGTTGATCTCTGTCGGAGAACGCATCTCGATGTCTCTCTTAAGTCTGGCTCTCCACACTCACAAACTCCCAGCCATTAGTTTTACCGGGAGCCAAGCAGGTATCATTACCGACACGTCCCATGGGAACGCCCGGATCGTTAGCCTTCGACCTCATCGCATCGAAACTCACCTCGAAAAAGGCGATATCGTGGTTCTTGCAGGCTTTCAAGGCGTCGCCGAGTCCACCAAAGAAATCACGACTCTCGGTCGCGGTGGCACAGATACGACGGCAGTGGCCATGGCTTCGTATTTTAAAAGTTCATCCTGCGAATTTAAAAAAGATGTGGGCGGATTGTATTCCGCAGATCCTAAATTAGTTCCCGATGCTAAGCCGCTCCCGCAACTCACCTACCGACAATTGATTGATATGACATTTTGGGGAGCCAATGTTCTCCATCATCGCGCCGCCGAGTTGGCCTCGATGCTCAAAGTGCCTTTGCGTTTTTCGCAGTTCGAAAGCGCCGACAAAAAAAGCCCTAACCAAACTCTCGTTTCAGGAGATGTTTCTATGTTCGAAGAAAAAAAAATAATAGCGATCAACAGTCACAAAACAGTTCACCGAATTATGTTCGCTAAAAAAGATATGAACGAAAGCCTCGCCGTGATTCAAGGCTTTGTAGAAAAAGACTTAATGGCAAACCCACAAATCCTCACCACCGAAAACTCCACCGAGGGCACTATCATCTTCTGCGTAGGAAACATAGATCCACTGACCACCGCCCCCGGAGTACAAACTCAAAGCTATTCTTCCGTCACCGCCACCTGCCACGGCGCCGCCAGCTCCGACCTCTTGCAAACCGCCATGAAATCTCTCTCAGAAATCAAAGTCCAAAAAATCCTACAAGACTCCACCAACATGACTTTTATCGTGAACGCCACCGAACGCGAGACCGCCATCCAAAAACTCCACTCACTCATCAACTAATCTTTGTGAACCGAAGGCATAATTCACTACCAAGGAATATAAGATAAACCTGAGAACAGAAAACAAACGCTTGCGAATTTTTAAATTAAAATCCGTGAGTTTTCTCGCGGACGCTCACACGCGAGTTCCGCTTCCCGCGGCTGTCCGAGACGGGGGAGTGTCCGCGAGAAAACTCACGGATTTTAATTTAAAAATTCGGAACCCTAGGACCCGAATAATCTTTTGATAGAACCTGTGATTTTGCCCCAGACCGATGCTGTGTTTTGAGGAGGACGCGAAGTTCGGTGAGTCGTTTTGGACCCGGTCGATTTCGTTCCCGCACCAGCGTGGCGTTGGTTTTTATTATTGTAAGGGCGTTTGTTGTTGGAATTCCCGTGACGATTCCCCGTACCGTTCGATGGTGAGTTTCGGTGTTGGGGATTATTGCGGCGAGAATCTCTTTGTTGCGAATCCCGCTGTTGACCTTCCGCCTGCGGTTGATCTTTTCCATTGGTACGGTCACGGTGACGACCGATGCGCTTGTCGCGATGAACATTCCCACCCGCGACGCCTTCATCCCGGCGCTGCTCGGGACGATTGTCGTTACGACCCTCGGAGCGCCCATTTTCAGATCGACCACCTTCGGGACGATCGCGACGAGGTCCGCTACTCCGCGCACGAGGAGGTCGTGTTTCTGGACGACGCTTCAAAGCGGAGTCGCGCTTAAAGTAGTCATCAGCACTCATCGGTTTAAAGTCTTTAATAAGGTCTTCTTCTTCAAGCCAAATCACTTCGACCTTTTCCTTGAGATACTCTTCGATGCGCATCATTGATTCCACATCTTTATCGCTGACAAAACTGATCGCAATTCCCTTTTGATCCGCACGACCTGTGCGACCGATTCGGTGAACATAGTTCTCTGCATCTTCGGGCAATTCGTAGTTAATCACAAGATCAACGCCCTTAATATCGAGTCCACGTGCCGCAACATCCGTGGCCACAAGAATATTGTGCTGATTGTTTTCGGTTTTAAATCGTTCGATAATTCGATTGCGCTGCGCTTGACTCAAAAGGCTCGAAATCCCCGCGGCCGGGTAGCCGTTGGCTGTGAGGAACTCAGCCACTTTAGGGACCTTATTTTTAAAATTACTAAAAATAATCACTTGTTTCGGAGCGAATTTTTTTAGAACGCTCAAAAGAAACTGAGGTTTCTCTGCGGTCGACAGGTGGAACATTTTATCAGCGACGTTTCC
>JAIEOS010000085.1 GCA_019750295.1 Bdellovibrionales bacterium
GTTCCTTTTTCTAGAGAGTGGGCGGAGTCGCTGATAAATTTAAAAATAAATCCACCGCGAACATCCTCGCCCATGTAGACCACCACTTTATTATTCCGGCTCATGGTGACGGTGGCGGCCTCGTGACTAAAACGACCGAGAGCATTGCGTTTGACGGCTGCACCGGTGAAAGGATTGACTTCGACAACCCATCCGTAGTGCTCCGGCGGAAGCGGAAAAAATTCGTACCATTTGAGTTTAGACTCTTCGATAAACTTTCGCTGTTTGTTGCGATAGGAAACATCTCCGTAAAACATTTCGTAGTTTTCCTCGCAAGTCAGAATCGTTCCCCAAGGAGTAAGACCTCCGGCGCAATTGGCAACCGTTCCCATCGCTTGGGTCGCGCCCATGATTTTGTAACCCTTTTGAAAAGGAATAAACGTGCGGGCCGAGATGCGGCGATTGTAGTTGGAATTTTTAACCCATTGCCACGAGTTTTTTTCCTTACGAATCTCTATGATGGATCCGCCGATCCCGAGCTGCTCCTGAATCACATCCTCTCGGGTGCGAGGAATGTTCATTGGCCGTTCGTGAAAGAGAACGGGGTGAAGGTATTCGTGATTGACCCAAAGAAGCCCATGCTCTTTTGATTTATTGATCGGAACAAAATGGAGGTAATCATTGTGAGCGCCGAAAGTTTCTCGAGCATTGATTTGATCTTTAAACTTAATCAAAACGTCGTAGGAGAATCCATCCGCTAACACGAGATCGTCTTTATACGTGGGAGTGAGCGGAGTAAATGGTAGACCGTTGGGACGAGATCGCACGCGGGAGCCTGTCGCGCAGGAGATCAGCTGGGGAGCGAGTGCGAGGGAAGCCGCGGTGTACCCCATAAATTTTAAAAAATCGCGCCTATATAATAGAGAGGAGCTCTCTGAACTCATAGTGTCTCCATGTGATACACTTACCATAAATATCGCATTTGAGTTGAGTTAGCATTCGATTAAGAAGTTTTGAGCCAAATCTCATTTAAGAGGCTAAAGTCCTCTAAAATGTAGAAATTATCGACTTCGACCCCCATCTTGGACCTGCATTCAAATTAAACACATCGCGAGGTCCTAAGATGAAGGTCGAGGATGCGAATCTCTCAAAAAAACAGAACCGACTCCGATCCTTTATGTAGAAGAAAAAGGAGAAGGTTATGAAATCAATGATCATACTACTGGGGATGTTAGCGTTCGCGACACAAAACGTGGCCTACGCAGAAACAGCGGAACTCGATACTGAACTTTTAGAAGTGGAACAAGCGATTGCGGATTCCGAAGCTTCTAAGGCAGAGATTGCAGAAACAGCAAAGCGTCTTTCGAAAGAAAAAAGCGAAGCCACAGCTGTTAAAGAAAGAGCTTACACAGACATGCAACGTGCAAAACGCGAAGAGGCTCGTAATCGCGAAAAAATCGCGTTGAATGAGAAGAAAATTTTAGAAGCTCAAGAAGAAATCGCTAATGCTAAAAAAGAGATCGAAGAAGCGAAAGAGCTTCAAGATAAAATGAAAATTGACATGGACAAATCCCAGGCCGAGCTCGAAAAGGCTCAAAGAGAGCGTGATCGCGTTCTTGACCTCAGAAAACAAGCACTCATCGAGAAAAATGCCGTTGTGGACGATATGAAAAAACTTGAGGCGAAAGTGGAAGGCATGAAGAAGTCTGAAAAAGCCGCTCTTAAAGAGTTGAGCCGTGCCGAAGGTGAATTAGCTTCCGTTCGTGAGCGCGCGAAAGCGACTTTCGAGAAGAGTGGAACGACCACTAAAGAATATCAACGTATCCTTGATGAGCATAGAGAGTCTTTACGTAAAATCTCTAAAAAGCTCGATGAGATTGAGGTCGAAGTGGAGCTTGATAAGGCCTACAACGAGAAGAAAGAGCGTAAAGAAGCGGCTGTTCAAAGATCTCGTAGCCTTGCCAGCGTGGATAGCGGTAAATTCGCAAAGATCACTTCACCGGCTTGTAACATCCGTACTTTCCCTGCGGCAAACTCAAAGATCATTGGATCTTACAAACAAGGTCGCAAGTTGCATGTAAAAATGCACGACAAAGCATGGTACACCACAGTATTTAACGGCGAAAAAGTTTTCATGGGCGCCGGCTGTTTCGAATAATAAGTAGTAACCAGAAAATCCTTTTTCCTACAAGGAAGCCGGCTCAAATCGGCTTCCTTGTTTTTTTTGAAGATTACTTTTCGTCGAAGAAAGCCTTTTCTCTTAAAAGGCGATGGTAGGTGATCGCAAAGCGATGGGCCTCATCCCTTAGGCTGACAAGAATTCTGTAGGCCTCGGTGCTTTCCGAAAAAATCACCGGGTTGGTTCGATTGGGAAGATAAAACCTTTCGAAAGTTTTTGTGACTTCTTCATCGGTGAACTGACCCTTGGTTCGTTCTTTAGCTAATCCGACAATGGGTATATGAGTTTTGTTTAAATCTTTTAAAGCCTGCATCGCGAAACGCAATTGACCTTTGCCGCCGTCAACGACGATGAGATCCGGTTCTTCCCACTCATCGTGGGTCAGGCGACGGGAGAGCACTTCTTTCATCGATAAGAAATCATTGGATCCTTCGACAGTTTTAATCTTATAGCGACGATATTGATCTTTGTTGGGGACGCCATCTTCAAAAACAACCTGCGAGGCGACCGTCTCTTGTCCCTGGAAGTTTGAAATATCATAGCACTCTATACGGCGTGGATATCTTGGTAAGTGGAGTTTGTCCTGAATCATTTCCAGTGCCAGTTTCTTGTTCTCCGACTTCGTCACATGGTTGAGAAACTGCTTTTCGGCATTCTGCTGGGCCATCTCTAATAAATTTCGGCCGTTCTCGTTGGTCGGGAAAATAATCTCGGGGCTCTTATCCGAATAGAGCTTAAGAACGTCTTTTAAAAGTTTCCGCAGATCATTTCCGATATCGAGAGGGAGGAGAACTTCGTCGGGAACGACGTTTTCTTCGTAATACTGGTTAATGTAATCTAACAACCAATCTCTCGGATCCTCTTCGCTCGAAGAACTATCAAGAAGCGGGAAGAAGTGGCCACGTTGACCGATGACCAATCCTTGTCGAATGTGGACCGAGCAGATGAGAGTTCCGCGGTGGTCTCCGAAATAACTGAACACGTCTTGATCCAGTTCCGAATTCGCGTTGATGACGGATTGCTTTTCGAGAACTTTGCGGATCGCCGAAATGCTATCGCGCAGTCGGGCGGCCTGTTCGAACTTTTCGTCATCGGCCAGAGATGTCATTGAACTTTCTAAATCCTTGATCAGTCGTGCGTTCTTATTTTTAAAAAAGGTACGGGCCCCTTTCACCTGGGCGCTATAGTCGGCCTTGTCGACAAGATCCACGCAAGGACCTGTGCAGCGTCCGATCTCATACGTCATGCAGGGACGTTTGCGTGTTTTAAAAAAATGGTCGGTGCAGTCCCTAATTTTATAGACCTGATTGAGGAAGTTGATCGTTTCGCGCACGATGTAGCCAGAAGTGTACGGTCCAAAATAGGAGGAGCCATCTCGTTTGACCTTTCTCGCCAGGTAAAAGCGAGGAAAGTCATGAGTGTAATCCAGACGGATATAAGGGTAGGATTTGTCGTCTTTAAGACGAATATTATAACGAGGACGGTGCTTTTTGATCAGCGAAGCTTCGAGCAGAAAGGCTTCCGCTTCCGTTTTTGTTAAAATGTACTCGATATGGAAAATATTTCGTACCAAAACCTGAGTCTTAGCGGTGTGGGGACCTTTCTGAAGATAATTGCGAACCCGATGCCGTAATTCCTTGGCTTTTCCGACATAGATGATCTTGCCGTCGTTATTTTTCATCAAATAAACGCCGGGACTGAGCGGGAATTGTCCCACTAAGGTTTTAAGGCCTTCAATTCTTTCTAAGTCGTCTTTGACTCCCATCAAGTGAGAGTATCAATTCTTGAAGGGATTAGGCAAAAAAGAATTGTCTTCAATAGGGAATTTTAATAAGAGATTGCATGGTTTTTTTGCTACTCTTCTACGTTTTCATCCAACTGGGCATTGGGTACTACGTGGCGCAAAAAATTAAAAACTCCAAAGACTTCTTCCTTGCGGGAAGAAATATGCCCTTATGGATTATCACCGTCTCCCTTGTGGCCTCTTGGTTTGGAGCGGAGACGTGCATTGGCTCTTCGGGTGCGGTTTACGCCAATGGTCTTTCCGGCAGTCGCGCGGATCCTTTTGGGTACAGTGTTTGTTTGCTTTTGATGGGGTTATTGATTGTCGTCCCTTTATGGAAGGGTGGATTTATTACCCTGTCTGATTTTTTCGCCAAACGCTACGGGGTTTCCGTGGAGAAGTTGTCAGCTTGCATACTGATTCCGAGTTCTCTGCTCTGGGGAGCGGCTCAAGTGAGAGCCTTCGGGCAAATCTTAAGTACGACGACCACGATTCCTGTGGAACTGACTTTGATATTTTGTACGGTCTTTGTCGTCTTTTACACCTTTCTCGGTGGTTTAATGGGAGACATCATCAATGATGTGATTCAGGCGTGTATGATTTTAATGGGCCTTCTCGTCCTGTTGGTGTCTTCCCTTTATGTGGGAGGATTTGAGTGGAGCTGGATCAGTGAAATGAATCCCTCACGTTTGTCCTTTTTGAGCACCGAGGAGACCCTGTTTCAGCGGATCGATCGCTGGGCGATCCCCATTTTGGGATCATTAATTGCGCAAGAGCTGATCTCTCGAACTCTCGCTGCCAAATCGGCACCGATCGCGCGGCAAGCGAGTTTCTACGCGTGCTTTCTGTATCTCTTTTTAGGTTCGATTCCTGTTTTTTTTAGGATTAATTGGACATCACTTGCTTCCAGAGGGTTCCGTAGGTCACCAGGAGGAGTTTATCTCCTTGCTGTCGCAAAAGTATTTACCTCCGGCTTTACAGGTTCTTCTGATTGGGGCGTTGATCTCGGCCATCCTATCAACAATTGATAGTATTTTTTTTAGCGATCTCGGCGATCGCATCGCAGAATATTTTTTACAGTATGATTCATGCGCGCAGCGAGAAGCAAAAACTCTATATCGCAAGAGTCCTTGTTGTGATTGCGGCCTCGATTTCCTACGTCATCGCCATATCGGCGGATGGTTTTTATCAGCTCGTCCAAGTGGCTTCGTCCATCGGAACCGCGGGAGTTTTGGTGGTCACTTTGATCGGCCTCTGGACTTCGTGGGGGCGAGTGTGGGCGGCGGGATTGGCTTTAGTCACGGGCTTAGTTTTTCTACCGATCGCTGAACACGTTTTCAACTTACAGGCTCCCTTTTTATCGACAATTCTTGCCGCGGGAATTTCTTTTGCCATTGGATCTGTGATCGATGCGATTCTTTCGAGAGAGAGAGGATCATTCGTGGCTCCAGAGAGTGAGCCGGGATCGTATTCTATTGGTGGAGCATCAAGTCTTTGATGTGTTTTCTTTAAGACTTTATCGGACCAGCCCTAAGCGGTGCGCCTAATATTTGAGGGGATCCACAGTGTATTGCTGAAGTAGGCCCCAATCGGCGGCGAACTGTTCGGGAAGATCTAAAGTTACGGCTCTTAAAGCGATGCCCTCATTCCAGGAAATTTCCGAACCATATAAAGCATCCCCGTGAATCGGGGCATTGTGCTTGAACATTTCGTATCGAAGTTGATGAGCTCGTCCCGTGATGGGATTTAAACGCCAATCCTGAGTTCTATTTTTCTGCGCAAGAATTTGTGCATGGGTCTCTGCAGGTTTTCCGTAAGGGGCTTCGTAGGCCCGCTTCTTTCCGCGCAGAAGCGAGGACTTCCAAACGTAGCTTTGGCCCACTTTAAACGGAGTTAGGGGAGTCAGGGCTTGATACGTTTTTTGTATTTTCCTCTGTTCGAATAGACTGTTGGCGGTTTTATGAAACTCTGCAGTTTTTCCGTACATGATGATTCCGGTGACTTCGAGATCTAGACGGTGAATGGGAAAAATTTGAGTTTTTAGTTGCTCTTGCAGCCTGAGCCCAAGGACAGGGCGCTCATCGGTTTTGGGATCGCGACCGGGCGTGGACAACCACATGGCGGGTTTATCCACGATGATGACATGGTCATTCTCGAAAATTGTAGGAATCAATCTTCTTTACCAGAGAGGCGTTGGGTCAGGATCCCGGCTGGCTCCGAAGACAGAAAATGATCAAGAACGGACAGTTGCTTTCGAATATCATCTTTTTGAACTATATCTTTTGGAAGCAAATTTTTACTTGGGGAGATCGAAAAAGGCTGTGCGCTCATCATAAAAGCTTCCATTTCCGGAGCCACCGTCTGCGAAGGGAGATTTTGCGCGCTGATTTTCTCGAGGTATTTTTCTAGGTTTTCTTTAAGTATAAGGCCCTTATTTAATAGGAATAATTCACAAACTGCGATCTCTCCATCGTCTGCACATTCTGCGCGAAAATCAGTACCTTCCCATAAATTTTTATTGACGGAGTTACGGGTCAGCGAAACGAAAACGGCCGGTTCGCCAGTGAGGCGAAGGGGGAGTTTGTAGGAAATGACCGTCGCGTCGGATCCATAGGCGCCCAACATCTCAATGGAAAAACTCGCAAAAGCTTGGAGCTCCTGAGGCACGGGAACCGTGTAGACCGCTTTTGGATTTTTAGCGAGTGAAATGGAACAAAAGAAAAGTACGACAAGACAAAAAATAGACTTCATAAGTTTATCCCCTCGTCGGATTTGAGCAGGTAGCGAGTAGCTCTGCCCTGACCAACTCGCACGACGATATCAAGCTGATGGAGTTGAGACAAGTCCCGAGTGGCTGTAGGTTTCGAAATTGACATATTTAGCGAGAGCTCACCGATGCTAATGGTCTGATTTTTTTTGAGATAATCAATAACCTGAATCTGACGAAAATTAAGGCTTTGGAGATGCTTCATAGCGACAGGATCGATTTTTTCTCGCGGGGTTGTCGGAGAGATGTCCTTCGTTGAATTTCTAAATAAAACTTTGACGTCGGATCGAACCCGATAGCCACTCTCCGTCAGTTGGAACCAGGCCGAGTAGGGCTCTAGAACTTTCCGCAGTTTATTCGTCGAAGAGTAGATGAGGGAGTCGTGCCGGAGAGGATCGTACTCATATCCCCAGATCTTTTGAACCAAACTCTCCTTGCTTTGAGGTTCCCGTCGGCACAACAAAAGGAGCTTGCGCAGCAAAGAATTAAGTTCTGACTCTTTGTAGAGAACGTTGCCGGAATTCATAAGGACAATACTTCCGGGCACCAAGTCCACAAGGATGACCTTCGAGGAAAATGGAAGGTTAAAATATTTGTGAAAAAGACCGTAGTAATTGTGCTCAAGGATCGTTTGTAAAGCTTTTGGCTCTTTTCTGTGAGTCGCATCGATCAAATCTCCCAGCGGATCTTCCCCGACGGAGTGTGAACCGTCGTCGGCGTTTTTCGAACGATGAAGGATGCGCCGATTGATACAATTCTGAGATTTAAGTGACTCTTGCTCTAAGGACTGAAGTGTTTTTCGAAACTCTTCGGATCTTTCTGACGCCCTAAAAATAGAAGCTTTTAATCCTTGGAGCTGTAGAAATAGACCTCGATCAATATCGGGCTGAATACTTTGTTCGGCAAATCGCAAAATATGAAGCGCCTGAGTGTAATTCTTTTGCAGAAAAAGCATGTAACTCATGCGTAGATTAAGCGTGGCAATCTGGCGCTTGTTTTGATGTTTATAGGCCAGTTCCGAGGCCTCTGCGATTAAAGTTTCAGCGCGAGAAAAATAGCCGCGGAGAACATATTGGCGATTGAGCTCAAGTAAAAGTTCGGCCCGAGAATAAGTGTCTGTCGGAGACTGTGCCGCGAGAGCATCTTCCAATCTTTTGAGATCCTGGTCGGGCTGAATCCCGTGTTGAGCTCGAAATTTCGCAATCGTGATTTGAATAGCGCCTATCAGCCATTGATTTTTATGTCGTATTGCGAGGCCCAGAGCGCCGTCGAGATATTTAAGTCCCTCGCGCACAAATCCCAAGTGGACTAGGGAGTGTCCTAGGAGATCGGTGCTGATCATCTCGCCGAAAAGAAATCGATTTTTGACGGCATTATCAAAGGCCACCCGTGCGTATTTTTTCGAGAGAGAAAATCTCCCGCAAAAGAACCGATAAAAAGCTAAGCCTTGAGCGCTGTAGAAAATATCCAAAGAGTGGGGGCTTTTGTCTCGACAACGTAAATTTTGAATAATTAATTTTTTTGCCAACGCGTACTGCGACGTACGTACCGCGCCGAGGATGAGATAAAAACGACAGGCGATCATTTGAGAGGGGGAGAGCGGCTTTGTTTCGGTGTGTTGATTATAAAGAGCAAAGGCCTTTTCTGTCTGTCCCAGAAAAATCAAACTGCCAATCCACATCGGCCAAAGATCCATTGTGATCTCTTCGGCGGATTCAAATACACGAATGGCCTCTTTGAAACGCCCCGAATTAAATAGATTAAGAACGGAATCTTTAGTTATTTTCACGGTTTACAATTAATTAAGATATCAAATCAAATCAAATCATTTTAGAGAGAAATCGTTTGTTTTCAAATCGGACGGACCAGGATTAGTATAATTTTCATGGAGGGGAATCCTGGGATAATCCATTCCCGAGAGTTCTCAGTTCATGCTAATGTGCGAACCGGGTTGTGGGGTTATATGAAAATTCAGTTCTACTTTTTAATAGTGACTCTGATGTGTGGAGGAATGGCGGCTTGTAATTTCAGGAACGATAAGCTGAAGGGGGACGGGCCAAACGTGGTATTAAATAGCTGCGAACCTGTTCTCTTCTCGCAAATTGAGGGGACGATTTTTCTAGCCAGCAATTGTAAGGGCTGTCACGGAAACCAGTTTAGCACGTACCAAAAAATCAAAGATCAAGTGAGCCTTCTTAAAGAATGGCTTCCGGAAATGCCCCCAGCACGACCTCTATCCGCAGCAAATCTGAGACTGTTTGATCAGTGGGTGGCTCAGAACTTTCCGCAAACGATCGAAGAGGCCGACCTGACCGCCTGTGAACAGACGGCCGTCGATACTCCAGTAGATACTCCGATGGATACGCCGGCTCCCGAGGAGGCGTCTCCCGTCGTCGAAACTCCTACGCCTCCTCCGGCTTTCGTGTGTGAGACGAGCTATCCCAATGTGGCGGAAAAAGTGTTTAAAGCTCGCTGTACGGGCTGCCATGGAACCAAAGGTGGAATTAATTTGGAGAGCTACGAAAACATCAAGCCAAACTTGGCGATCATTCGAGCTGTGGTTGATGCCGATGAAATGCCTCCGAAAACTCCTTTGGCTCCGGAGCAAAAACAGCTTTTATTAAAATGGATTGATATCGGCGCACCCGAATCTGCCGATGCGACTAACTGTAAGGATTAAAATTTTTTAGCGAAAAGTAACTTAAGAAGATAAAGAACGTATCTTGTATAAAGAAAGAAAAATGAACTAGGGGAGAACATCATGAAGCTTATACTCAGCACAATTCTAATCATCTCACAATTCGCACTCGCGAAAGCTCCGGCAGCGAAGAAAACCGAAGCCGCAACTCCGGCTCCTGCGACCTTGACGCTGAAGGCGCAGGCCCAATCCGGTGCGGTCACCTTCGAGGCTGTCGGTAAGCCGAGCTTTCTTAAAATTAAAGGTCAGGGTGAGGGGCCCGAAGGAAATATCCAAATCGATAAGAACATCACCGGGGAGTTTAAATTTAAACTCGACACCTTAAATACGGGAATTTCCCTTCGCGATTCACACATGAAGGAAAAATATCTCGAAGTCGCAAAACATCCTGATGCCAGACTCAAACTGGAAGAAGTGAAAGACTGGTCGGTCGAAAAAGGCGAAGCTCAGGGAGTGCCCTTTAAAGGTTCCCTCACCATTCATGGGGTTGAAAAACCAGTGACGGGTACGGTCGATATCAAAAAGAAAGATGCAGGCTATGCGGTTGTGGCGAATTTCGAGACAAAGATCTCTCTCTATGGGATCGATCTGCCCAGTTACGCCGGAGTGACCGTCGCTGATGATGTTAAAGTTTCCGTGAAGACAGAATTATTATAAGACGAGGACACTTTGAAACATTTTTCGTTCCTGCTCATTTTAACTCTGATTTTTGTGACTGAAGAATCAAATGCTTTTCCAGAGATGGTCCGCCACGGTTACATCAACTGTACCACCTGTCACGTTTCGCCCTCCGGTGGAGGGTTAATGACTCCCTATGGGCGCTCTCTCTCGAAGGAGTTATTGAGTCGCTGGTCCTACGAAGGAGAGGAGAATTTACTTCACGGTGCTATTAAGAGCGAAAATATTTTGAACTGGGTCAACGGAGTTCGCGAGGTGGGATTTAATGTGGGCGGAGATATCAGATACCTTCAGCTCTACAGGAACTCCCGTTTTGTGGAGGAAGGGAAGCTCATTACGATGCAAAGAGATATGGAGGTCGCTTTTCGATTTTACAATCTCTCCATCGTTTCCACCGCGGGCGTGATCGAAAAGAATAATAAAGACGAGTTTGATTCTCGACGGGCTTATGTACTTTATCAGGCAAACGAAAATATCTCTCTTAGAGCGGGTAGGTTTATACCGATTTATGGGCTTATGATTCCCGATCACAATGTGGCCACACGACAGGGTTTAGGTTTTAATCAAGGGAGCGAACGAAACTCCGCAGAATTGAATTACATTCAAGACCAGTGGAGCGCTACGGCCACTTTTTCGCAGACTCCTGATTCCTATGACTCCAGTGTGCGCGAAAAAGCGGGAGCGCTCCAGTTGAACTACGCCTTTGCTGACAAGTATAAGGTGGGAGTCAATCACTGGAGAGGAAAGTTCGAGAACGAAGATCGAGAAATTTACGGAATTCACGGAATTTTAGGTTTTACTCATGATTGGTATTTGCTGAGCGAAATCGATTATCAGGTTCAGCGGCCGGATGCCGCCCAAGCTCGTCGGGGGATATTCTATTTTCAAAAGCTGGGCTATGAATTTACTCGAGGTCTCCATGCTATTGCGCAACTTGAAGGCTCGCAGTCGGATTTTAAAAGCAATACGACCAAAACCTTTAGCTACGGCCTGGGACTTACCTTCTTTCCCCGACCTCACTTTGATCTGCAGAGCTTAGTAACGCGGACCAAGGTTCAAGCTATTGATGATCAAGAAATGACAGTTGCTTATTTGATGGGACACTATTACTTTTAGTGGCATGAAAACTCTATTAATCACCGGGGCGTCGACGGGTATTGGCGCAGCAGCAGCGGTTCATTTTGCAAAACAGGGCCATCGAGTCTTCGCGGGCGTTCGAAAAACAACAGACGCCGATCATCTCCAACAGCAAAACTCCGCCATTACTCCGTTGATTTTAGATGTGACAAAGCCTGAGCAAATTCAACAGGCCCTCAAAGTCGTTGAGGAAGGAATTCAAGGCGAGTTGTGTCTGATCAACAATGCCGGTATTGCGGTGGCGGGCCCCACCGAGTTCGTCGATATCGAAGAGTATCGCCGCCAATTTGAGGTGAATTTTTTTGGACTGGTCGCCGTCACTCAGACATTTTTACCTTTGCTCCGCAAAACACGAGGACGGGTCGTGAGTATCAGTTCTATCGCTGGTCGAGTGGCAAGTCCGTTTTTAGGTCCGTACTCGGCGTCGAAATTCGCCGTGGAGGCAGTGAGTGATTCGCTTCGACGCGAAGTTGAGCCCCTGGGAGTAAAAGTGATTCTCATTGAGCCTGGACCGATCCAAACTCCAATTTGGGAAAAGGGTCTTAGCGCGAAGGAAACTCTGGTCGCGGGTGATAAAGATCAGATGATGGCAGTTTATGGGAAACAACTTCAAAACTTTGTCGAATACATTACTGCGTCTAAGAAAACAGCTTCACCTATCATTAAAGTCCTTGAAGCCATGGACCATGCTCTGACTTCAAGCTCTCCGAAGCATAGGTATTTGGTGGGTAAGGAGTCGGGGATCGTGGCCTTTGTCCCGGTGATCCCTAGTCGTCTTGTGGATAAAATCATTTCTTTTAAGTTGAGCCGTTCGTAACGGGAGTTGACGTTACAGCAGGATTCGCTGGAGAGCTGTAATGAAGTTTTGAGGCCCATCCTCTGAATACTCGAGATAAAGACTCGGCTCGATCAGCTCAAGCTCTCCGATCAGTGGGCGAGTGCTTCGCCAATTGAGCAGATCCACTCTCGCGTAACACCAGTCTCCGGGGATGATCTGCAAGCAGCGCTCAGCCACTTCCATACAGTAATCCGAGGGTTGAGCTCTTTGAAAAACACCACCGAACTCCTCTTGAACTCTAAAGTCCTCTTTTTTAGGAGTTTTCGAAACTGCGTGTGAGAATTTGCTGAGTCGATTATTAAAAAACACCAAAGACAGTTCCCCCTCTGTTGTCACCGAGGGGATATAGGGTTGGATCATGAGAGGATTAAATTTTTGGATCGCATGAATTTTAGACTTCAATTGAGGATCATTAATCGATGTTCTAAATGTCAAATGAGAGGTTGCCGAAATGGTAGGTTTGATGACAATTTCCGTCCAATTTTGCGAAAGCACCTTAGGGAGAATATTTTCGTAAGCGTCGTCGCGATCGAAAAATAAAGTATCGACAACCGAGCATCCAAACTTTTTAAGATCTCCGAGATAATTTTTTTTATAGTTCCACAAGATGGTTTGCAAACTGTTGATCACCTGGATTTTATTTTTTTCGCAATTTTGAAGCCACTCCAAAAAGCGATCACTCTCGAGGTAATAATCCCACGGGGAACGAAGCAGTAGATGTCGCACTCGAAGATTTTCAGGTTTGGTTTGGGTCCACACAACTGGTCGCCACGATATCGGCAAAGTTTTTGTTAAAAGTTGATCATCAGGAGTGAGATGTGGATATTGCTGACAAGTTACGATTCCAATCATGAACGGCCTCCGATAATCTATTATTTGAAGGTCTGAACAAAAAAGCAACGTAATATGGTGCCACTATGGGAACCACACATTAAAAAAATAACATTTCAGCTGAATACAATTAGACGCCACTAGGGAGCTTTGATAGCTTCGCTTTGGGTTGTGGCATTAGGGGTAATACGTTGATGAATTTAAAATTAGAACCATGCAAGCCTCCAGTCTGGGCCAGAAACGGTCATATCCAGACGATCATGGCTTATTTACTTCCATCTCAAGTGCCACGGCAGACAGCCAAAAAAATTCTTATTCCTCTGCCTGACGGAGATCAATTGGCGGCTCGTCTCTATGAAGGGACATCGTCGATAGTGATTCTGGCGTTCCACGGGCTGACCGGAAATGCCGATTCGAATTACATGAGTCGCACAGCGGTGATCGCTCTCGAGCAAGGTCACACAGTGTTACTCGTGAATCATCGCGGTTGCGGAGAAGGTCGCGATCTCGCAAAATCTCCCTATCATTCCGGTCGCGGTGAAGATATTTCCGAAGTGATTAAGTTTTCTCGACAGATGTTTCCCGGTAAAAAACATATTGCCGTTGGCTTTTCTCTCAGCGCGAATGCTCTACTCTTGCTTCTTACAGGAGCTCGTGGAGATGAATTACCGGATGCAGCGATCACGGTGAATGCCCCGGTTGATCTTAAAGCGACCTCTCAGCTGATTAAAAGCGGTTGGAATCGAATTTATGATTTTAAATTTGTCCAAGGATGCCGGCAGGAAATTCAGTATAAGGTGAAGAATAAGTTAGTTTCTCGAGACTTTAAAATTCCATTTTGGTCTTATCTCGAGAAGGTGGACGAAGTTTATACCGCACCAGAATCTGGTTTTAAGGATCGAGATGATTATTATGCCAGTTGTTCGACCTACGATCGTTTACAGAAGATCCAAACGCCCACGGTCATTATCACTTCCAAAGATGATCCCTTTATTCCTTGGCAGCCCTACTTAGGGGCTTTGCGAAATCCCCATGTGCATCTTCAGATCGAGGACGTTGGTGGGCACTTGGGTTATCTCTCCGAGAAAATCTATAGGAACAAATCCCGCCGCTGGTTAGATTACGCGTTAGAAGAGATCTTTAATAAGTTCTCCGCTCAATTGGCAAACCACTAATCGTTTTCTTTCTTCGCCACAGTTACAGTTAACTGATGGGCCGATTCTTTGCCGAGGTATCGCTGAATGAGATGGTGACCTAAATAGATCATCGGCGTCGCGGCGATAGCTATGGCTAGCTTATAGGTGTAATTTGAAGACGCTGTCTTTAAAAAGTCTTCGAAACTCATCAGACCCGGCAGCCAAAATGCGATACTCATAATGACGAAGGTATCGATGAGCTGGGAGACGGCCGTCGAACCCGTTGCTCGAAGCCAGATCTTTCGGCCCTGAGTGAGATTTCGAAAAAACCAAAACATGGCAACATCGACCAATTGGCTACAGATAAAAGCGACAATACTTCCGATGATGATTAAAAGAGACGGACCGAAAACGGCCGCGTAAGCCTCATCTTTGACCGGTGAAAAAGAAACTGCCGGAATCTGCATTCCCGCAAATAGCACCGCGAAGGCATAGATAATTAAACCCACGGTAATAAACGTGAGTTTCTTAACGCCTTCTTTTCCATAGTATTCGTTAATTAAATCCGTCGTTAAAAATACAATGGGCCAGGGGAGAACTCCAAGACTCATCGTGAACGGTCCGACCGAAAAAAGTTTACCACCAATAAATTCACCGAGGAGTGCGTTCGTTATAAATATTCCGGCTAGTACGATAAATACGAAGTCTTTTCGAGAATGAATGTTCATAATGTCTGAGGCTATCTGGATTTTTATCCAAAGACACGTGATAACATGAGGTCCGTTGAGCCCCAGGCAAAAGGTCTAGTTATTTTCCATATTCCAATTATGGAACAATGGGGTACGCCATATATAGCTGAAATAATTAGCTATTTAGAATTAATTATGATTGATCATAAATTTAATGAATTTGAAATTAAATTCAAATAATCTGATAAAAGATTCGATAAGTAAATTGAGGTGCTTTGAATGGTAAAAGCCAAAGGTAAAAAAACAGAGACGTCTTCTGATGAAATGAAGACATGTCTTTTGAAGAGCGCTCGCGCGTTTTTCGCAAGGTTGGGCTTTCAAGGTGCCAACCTTAAAGATATTGCGCAGGATGCGGGAGTTGCTAACTCATTAATCAATTATCATTTCGATCACAAAGAAGGACTATTTAAAGCGTGTCTGGAGTCTTTCGCGAAATCCCAGTTTGAAGTTGTGAATCGGTTAATCAGCGTTTCGCCGCAAAGTCGCGAGGAGATGCTGGTCCGTCTCGAACTCTTTGTCGAAGAAATGTTTGTCTCTGCGTTGAAGGATCCGGAAGGTTTCGAGATCGTTCAGAGAGAAATGACGTCTGGGAACAAGATGGTGTTAAAAATTTTCGAGGAGACTTTTTTAGAGGGATTTAAAAGTGTGATCAAATTTTTTAAACATGCTCAAGAGCGAGGCTTAGTCCGCGAAGATCTCGATCCGATGATTCTTTCGTCGGCCCTCTTCACCTTGACCTGCGAGATCGCGCGCAAAGATCGTATCGGCAAACAGTTCTTCAATACAACGCTGAGCGATTCCGAATGGAGAAAAAAAGTTGTGAGTCATATAGTTACATTATTTGCAAACGGAGTGATCAAATGAGAATACTGTCCACCGCAGTTTTTCTATTAGGCAGTGTTTCCGCGCAGGCGGGGGCTCTTACATTAAATCAATATCTGGAAAACATAAAAGTTCAGAGTCCGGCGGCGAGATCTTACATCAGTAATATCGAAGCGCTGAAGGTCAAGATTCGTCAATCTGAGCTTTTAACGACTCCGGAAGGTTATGCTCAATACAATGTTTTTGATGATCGCCGGCCTCAGGTGGCCCCTCAGTTCGCCGCTAGTCGAACAGATGGATACAACTGGCGAGTCGGAGTTCGTCAGAATTCGACCTTCGGATTAAGTGGGAATCTCTATTTTGATTCGAACCGCATCACGCTTTACGGAGTGAGTCCCGCATTTTTTCCACAGAATCCGTATGCGGAAACCCGGGCTTCGTTAGAGTTACGTCAGTCGCTCTTGAGAAATAGTTTTGGAGAGAGTGTTGCTGCCGATCAACAAGCGGCCCGTGATGCCGCTATGGCCGAGCTTTACAATGAGCAATTTAAGTTGAAGAGCTTATTGCTCGAAGCTGAGAACATGTACTGGACGGTGGCCACTTATAATCAAATCATCAAACTGCAAGAAGAGAATGTCGAACGCTCTAAAAAAACCAGTGAGTGGATGAACCGTCGTGCGAATATGCGACTCTTCGATGATGTTGACGCGCTACAGACGAAAACAGCCTACGAATCACGCCTCTTGGAATTGCAAATGTCCTTGGATGAGCGTGCCGAAATGATTCGGAGTTTTAATACCCTTCGTGGTCTTAACTCCGATGAGCCCGTAACATTAGAAGAGATCCCAACGTCGGATTGGATGAAAGACATTCGGAGTGATACCAAAGGAACGAGAGAAGATTTTTCCGCGATGAAGGCGATGGCCACCGCAAAGCGGTCCCAAGCCATTTCCAGTCGATCACAAATTAAACCGGAACTGGATCTGGTAGGAACCGTTTCCACAGGTGGACTCGAAAATAATTTTGGAAACTCCTACAGTGAATTGAGACGTTGGGATCATCCCTCGTGGTTAGTGGGTGTGAGTTTTAAAGTGCCCTTGAATTTCGGACTGACTCAAAAATTAAGTTCTTCTTATCGGTCAGCCATCGTGGCCGCGGATGATCAAGCGGCTCAAGCCAACTTTCAAGAAGAGCGCGTATGGAAAGACCTTCTTGCCAAACGCATCGAGGCTCAGCGCCGTTACGACCGAGCTGTAACCATCGAAAAACTTCAGAGTGATATGGTCAAAAAAGAGAGACAACGGTTAGTTAACGGGCGAACTACGACTTTTCAAGCTTTGGGCTTTGAACAAAATTTAGCCTTATCGCAGATTCAAAGAGTGCGTTCTCAGTTAATGCTCTTGCAGATTCACAACATTATTAAAACATTCGAGGTTCAATAATGAATATCTCCAAATTATCCATCACGCGTCCCGTATTCATGACTTGTGTTCTTTTGATGGTGATCGTCTTAGGACTCTTCTCATTTAAAAAATTACCCACGGATCTTTTTCCGGATGTCACTTTCCCTATTGTTTCGGTGACAACACCCTACCTCGGAGCTGGTCCTAAAGAGATCGAAACATTAGTTTCTAAACCCTTAGAGGAAGAGTTGGGAACACTGAGCGGGATTAAGACCATTCGTTCGGTGAATCGAGAGGGTATGTCGATCGTTATCGTCGAGTTCACTTTGGAAACCGACGTGAAATACGCCGAACAGCAAGTTCGCGACAAAGTTTCTAGCGCGAAAGTCAAACTTCCCTCCGATGTGGAAGAGTCAACGATCCGTCGCATGGATCCTGCCGATCAGCCGATCATGATGTTGTCCTTGAAAGCTAAGATGGAAGCAGGCAAACTTTTCGACCTCGCCGATGAGGTGATTCGTCCTAAGATTGAGCAAGTCAATCAGGTGGGACTTGTGGAAGTGTACGGGGGACGTAAAAGAGAAATTCATGTAGAGCTGGACCGAGATAAACTGTCTCGCGCCAATCTCTCGGTGAGCCAAGTGTCCATGCAAATGGCCTCGGCCGGTCAGAACATTCCCGCCGGCTCCGTGACTCGCGAGGGTGAAGGTCAAGACATGGTCTTTAGGACCGTCGGAGAATTTGAGACGGTGGACTCGATTAAGAATGCGACGGTGAGTTTTTTTGGAAATGACGTTCCGATCACGATGAGCACCGTGGGCCAAGTGACCGATACGTTGGAGGATCCAAAGACATTCACCTTCAAAAACGGGGAGAGCACGCTCATCCTCTATGTCTACAAGCAAAGTGGTTCCAATACAGTGGCGGTGGCCGAGAACATTCGTAAAAAAGTCGAAAAAATTAATCAAGATGTCCAAGTCGAATACAAAGACGCTTCACCGGAATTAACTGTAGTTAATGATCAAGCTCGTTTTATTCGATTAAACGTCGCCGACGTTTTTGAGGCGATCATTATCGGGATTATTCTCACCATTCTCGTTGTTTATTTCTTCTTAGGAAGTATGCGCTCCACCTTAATTACTGGATTGGCAATTCCCGTATCCTTAATTGGTGCGGCCTTCCTGATGCAGATGGCAGGATTTAGTATTAACATCATGAGCTTGTTGGCCTTCAGTTTGGCGGTCGGACTCTTGATTGATGATGCGATTGTGGTTCGTGAGAATATCTTTCGTCACATGGAGATGGGCAAGGGTGCTCACCGAGCGGCTTTAGAAGGGACCAACGAAGTGACAATGGCGGTGATCGCGGTCACTTTGACGATCATTGCGGTGTTTATGCCGATTGGTTTTCTATCGGGAGTTGTGGGTCAGTTTTTTAAACAGTTCGGGATCACCGTATGTTTTATTATGATGATCAGTCTCTTTGATGCCTTAACGAATGCTCCGATGATGAGTGCCTATTTCGGGGGAACTCACGGGCAAGAACCCACTTCTGGTTTAATGTATATCCTTCGCACTCCCGTGCGAACGTTTAACGTGTTTCAGAATTGGCTCGACAATCGGTATGCCAACTTTCTTAAATTTATCCTCAAGCGACCATGGATTGCTCTTGTGGCGACGGTTGTGGTCGTCGCTTCGAGCTGCGTTCCGTTGATGAAAGTGCCGAAAACGTTTTTGCCGCCTCAAGATAGCGGTGAGTTCTCCGTGTCTCTAGATATGGCGCCAGGAACGAGTTTAGAAAAAATGCGCGATCGCGCTCTTGAAGTCGATAAAGTGATTCGTTCAGTGCCAGAAGTTGTAAACTCCGTACTGACAGTGGGAAACAAGCAAGGTGAGAAAAACAAAGCCGATTTTTTTATCACATTAACTCCATTTGAGCACAGAACAAAATCCACTTTGGTGGTTAAAGATGATTTGCGACAACTTCTAAAGCAATTCACAGATGCGAATCCGAAAGTGAAAGATGTGGATTATGTGGGTGGTGGTATGCGGCCATTCACTTTGAACCTCGTCGGTCAGGATCTAAAACAGATCGAAGAAATCGCCGTCAAGCTGATGGACAAACTGAAAGATCACCCGGCGCTTTTGGATCTCGATACCAGTTACAGACCGGGAAAGCCCGAGTATCAAGTGGTCATGGACTTAAAAAATGCTCAGCGGTTAGGGGTGACGGGCGTTACTGTGGGTCGTGAACTTCGCGCGCAAGTGGAGGGAACAACGCCGGCCGTGTTTCGAGAAAATGGTTTAGAGTATGATATCCGCGTCCGATTAAAACCAGAGCAGCGAGATTTAGAGCCGGATTATAATAAAATTCTGGTTCCGAATTTAAATTATCGCTTGGTCGAACTCAATCGCGTGGCCAAAGCCGTAAAGACGACAGGGCCGGCATCCATCGATCGCGAGAATCGCGGACGCTATGTTTCTCTTTCGGCAGATATTGCTCCCACAGGACCTGGTATGGGTGGTGCTATCGATGATATTCGCAAGTGGTTAAATCCCGGTGGTGAGCTTGAGCTCCCTCCAGGAGTGACTTATCGATTTGTCGGCCAAGCGGAAAACTTCGAGGAGTTAGTTTCGAGCATGATTACGGCCGCTCTCCTGGGATTGATTTTTATCTATCTTGTGCTTTCGTCGCTGTACGAATCATTTTTTACGCCGTTAACGATTATGTTGGTGATTCCTTTAGCGGCCTGTGGTGCATTCTTCGCTCTGTACATCGGTGGCAGTTCGTTAGATCTGTACTCGATGATTGGATGTATTATGTTGATGGGCTTAGCGACCAAGAACTCGATCATCTTGATTGATTATATCAATCAACAGATGGCCTCGGGTAAGCCGGTGAAAGAAGCTATTCTTGAAGCAGGTAAAACACGTCTTCGCCCGATCTTGATGACCAGTTTCGCGCTGATTGCAGGGATGATTCCTGTGGCCATCGGACTTAACGAAGTGTCGAATCAAAGAACGTCTTTGGGAGTTGCGGTCATTGGTGGAGTTGTGAGCTCAACGCTGTTAACTCTCATCGTAATTCCGGCGGTTTACACCTATATGGAAAGTATTCGTGGTTTCTTAGTGCGCATCGGATCGCGCTTTATCACTCAGGATACTGAGCACTAATTGTCGAAATAGGACTCCTGCGAGCTCTTTGCTTGCAGGAGTAAATCCTATTCTGAAACACTTGTAGAAATAGCGTCTCAGCTTGATTCAAAGTAAAACTCCGCCCGAGCGAAAATGCCCAAATCGGGTTATTATTACCTTACAACATCCAAGGAGGATTTGAATGTCATACGACTACAGTGGTCTTTATCAATTTCTAAAGCAGACACCGGAGGGTGCTCTTAGAAAAATCCTAATCGACAACAAAACGTTCACCGAGCCGCACTTCAATTTATTGATGAAGGTGACTCGCACCTGCGACGAAGAAACTTTCTGCAAAAATTTCGAAAACAGAAATTATCCAAAAATGCGTTTTTCTCCTGGAGAAGAAAAAATTAGAGAAAAATTCTGGAATGAATGCGATGCGTGGCTGCACGGTCGAGGCGTTCTCAACAAAGGCGCGAAGGTTGTTAAAGTTCCTGTAGCCGCTTAATTTCCTACCACTTCCCTTAAAGTGTTGTTAGTATTCTGAGTAGGAAACTACTCAGAATGAAATCATTTACCCGCCAAGAAAAAATCCTTCTCTTTATGCTCGCATTCATTCAATCGAGTCACATCATCGATTTTATGATCATGATGCCACTGGGTCCCCAATTGATGAGAATTTTCCAGATCACTCCTCGCGAATTCGGAGTCTTAGTTTCTGCCTACACCTTTGCCGCAGGGACTTCGGGAATTTTTGCGGCGTTCTTTATGGATAAATTTGATCGAAAGCACAGCTTGCTCTTCTTCTATATCGGATTCTGCTTAGGAACGATTGCTTGCGGCTTATCTCCCAATTATTATTTTCTTTTAGCGGCCCGCACGCTCACGGGTGCGTTTGGGGGAGTGCTGGGTTCGTTGGTCATGTCGATCGTGGGAGATGCGATTTCTCCTCAGAGGAGAGGATCGGCGATGGGAATCGTCATGACCTCATTTTCCATCTCTTCGATCATGGGTGTTCCATTTAGTTTATATTTGGCGAATCGGTTTGATTGGCATGCTCCATTTTTACTTTTAGGAGCGGTTTCCATTGTCCTTACTTTTGTGATCATTTACTTTATTCCATCGGTCCGAAAGCATTTAGATGAGCCCTCTGGTCAAAAACCATTAGCTTTAGTTCTTAGCGTTTTGCAGGGATCGTCGACACGAACGGCACTGATGTTTATGTTTGTTTTAATGCTAGGCCATTTTTCGATTATTCCATTTCTCAGTCCCACTCTGGTGGCGAACGCAAAATTGACCGAATCTCAATTGCCACTCATTTATTTTGTCGGCGGATGTTGCTCGATTGTTTTCTCTCCGATTGTCGGTTGGCTCTCCGATCAATACGGTCGCTTTCGAATTTTATGGATATCGGTGCTTTCGTCATTCGTCCCTGTATTACTCATCACCCATTTGGGAGCCACTCCTCTCGCACTTGTTTTATTTTACATCGCTATTTTCTTTATTTGCGGTTCAGGACGATTTGCTCCGGCGATGGCGATGGTGACAAGCACGGTGACTCCGCAGCGCCGTGGTACTTTTATGAGTTTAAATTCCTGCGTTCAGAATTTTTCCGCCGCCCTGGGTTCTTACATTGCAGGAATCATTGTCGCCCAGGGAGCTAACGGAGAAATTCTCAACTATAATATCGTTGGATATTTCTCCGTCATTTTAAGTTTTCTCGCTCTCGTGCTCGCGCGCCGAGTGAAAATGGTCGAATAGAGCTATTTCACTTGGATTTGACGAGCGGCTTGATTGGCTTTTTTTCGAGCCTCGTTGGTGGATTTTCCGCGAGCGAGGGCGACCCCCATACGGCGATAAGGGGTGGCTTCGGGTTTTCCGAAAATTCGCACTTGGGCCCCTTTGACCTGCAAAGCTTTTTCAATCCCGACCATTTTAAATTTTTTATTTTTAATATTCGATAGGATCACTGCAGAGGCGCTAGGACCATAGTAGTTAATCTCGGGAATGGGATAGCCTAAGATCGCCCGGAGGTGCAGATCAAACTCATTGAGATCTTGAGAAATCATTGTCACCATCCCTGTGTCATGCGGACGGGGAGAGAGTTCAGAAAAATAAACATCATCACGTGTAACAAAAAATTCGACGCCGAAGAGTCCAGCGCCACCGAGAGCGTCAGTGATCGATTTGGCCATTTTTTGTGCTTTTTTGAGCAATGCCGGTTTCATCTTTGCCGGTAGCCAAGATTCTTGGTAGTCGCCGCGCTCCTGACGGTGCCCGATGGGGTCAACAAAAAGTGTTGGACCTTTGCGCTGCTTTACGGTGAGCAGTGTGATCTCGTATTCGAAATGAATAAACTCTTCGACAATGACTTTTGTTTTATCACCACGCATCCCCTGAACGGCAAAGTCCCACGCCTGTGCGAGACTCGCCCGATTTTTAACCACGGACTGACCTTTTCCAGAGGACGACATGACCGGTTTGACCACGCAAGGATACCCAATTTTTTCGGTCTGTTGAAAGAGTTCTTCCTGAGATGTGGCGTATGCAAACTGAGCTGTTCTTAATTTGAGTTTTTTGGCGGCGTAGTCTCTGATGGCGTCACGATTCATCGTGAGATGGGCCGCTTTCGCCGAGGGAATCACGGTAAATCCTCGCTTTTCGAACTCCACCAGTTTTTCTGTACGAATGGCTTCGATCTCGGGAACGATATAATCGGGTTTATGTTTGCGGATCAGTTGGTCGAGAGCGCGACCATCCAGCATATTGATCACTTCCGACGCATCAGCCACTTGCATCGCGGGAGCGCCGGCATATTTATCGACAGCGATCGTATAAAGTCCCAGGCGCTGCGCCGAAATAATAAACTCTTTACCTAGCTCCCCGGAACCCAATAGAATAATCTTTGTTTTTTTAGATGATGTGCTCATTTAAAGATCCTTACCTGAGAAACCCCAGCACATCAAGCGAAGGAGTCTATATGCAAACCAAAAATGTGTTTATCGTCGGAGGAAGTCGAACGCCTTTTATGAAGTCCATGACGGCCTATAAGGATGTCACTTCTCAGAGACTTATGGAAGCTTCACTGAAAGGCCTGGTTCATAAGTTTAAATTGGATGGGTTACATATTGGTGATGTCGGGCTCGGAGCTGTAATGAACAGTTCGGCCACTTGGAATTTAGCTCGTGAGTGTGTGTTGAGTAGCGGATTAGCCCCGACGACCCCAGCTTACAATTTACAGAGAGCGTGCGGAACAGGGTTAGAGAACACCATTATTATGGCGAACAAAATTGCTTTGGGTCAGATTGAGTCGGGCATTGCGGGTGGTGTGGATACCAATAGTGATCTTCCGATTATGATGTCTCGCGGATTGGCTCAAAAACTTCTGCATTTTAACTCTTCGAAAACCATCGGCGAAAAACTAGCGATTCTTTCACAGTTACGTCCGAGCGATTTTAAGCCTCAACTTCCTGCAGTGGTCGAGCCGCGCACGAAGTTATCCATGGGGCAACATTGCGAAAAAATGGTGAAAGAGTGGAATATTCCTCGCGAAGCCCAAGACGAAGTGGCGTACCTGAGTCATAAGACGGGGACGGGTGCCTATGTCGAGGGATTCTATGATGATCTCGTTGTCGAATTTATGGGATATAAAAAAGACGGAACGCTTCGCGCCGATACTTCGATAGAAAAATTAGCAAAACTCAAACCGGTGTTTGATACCACTTCTGGAAAAGGCACGCTCACTGCGGGCAATAGCAGTCCTTTGACCGACGGATCTTCCGTTGTTCTTTTAGCTTCGGAAGAAGAAGCGAAGAAACATCGTTGGCCTATGCTCGCCCGTTTCGTTGATGGCGAAGCTGCGGCCATTGATTTTGTGGGTGGAGAGGGCCTCTTGATGGCGCCAACGATTGCAGTGGGGCGTATGCTCAAGCGGAACAATTTAAAACTTCAGGACTTCGACTACTACGAAATTCATGAAGCCTTTGCCGGCCAAGTTCTTTGCACTTTAAAGGCTTGGGAGTCTGAGGAGTATTGCCAAAAGCATATGGGAATGTCTGCTCTCGGAAGTATCGATCGCAGCAAAATGAATGTAAAGGGCGGAAGTGTGGCCTTAGGTCATCCCTTCGCGGCCACTGGAGCGAGAATCGTCGCGAGTCTCGCAAAGATGTTGGCGCAAAAAGGTCAGGGCAAAAAGCGCGGCCTGATCTCCATCTGCACCGCCGGCGGAATGGGCGTCGCCGCCATCCTCGAATCCATCTAAAAGGTTCCAGCTCCCTACGTGCACTTTTCAACAATACCTTGTTGAAAAGTGCACGTAGGGAGCTGGAACCTTTTAGTCTTTTTTCCAGTTTTGGTTTCCGAGGTAGTCGCTTTTGCCGAGGGGTACTCCGTGGAGTCTTAAGATGGAGTAGACCGTCGACATGTGGAAGTACAGATTGGGGAGAGAGTGGCTCACGAGGTAATCTTCGCCCATCAAGTAATTGCCAGGATTCCAAGGGAAGCTCATTTTTTGTTGGGAATAGTCTTTGAATTCCTCTTTTTCGAATTCTTTTAAAAAATGAATGGTCTTATCGATGCGAACGAAAAGCTCTTCCATGGTTTTTTCTTCGTCAGGAAATGAGGGCATGGATTTATTCGCCAGTTTCGCGACCGCGGCTTTAGCTCCGTCAGAAACGATCTGCACCTGTCGGACCAATGGAAACATATCAGGGGCCAGACGAAGCTGTAATAAATTGTTTTCGTCGAAATTTCTCTCTCTTGCAAAAGCCCGAGCTTTTCCGAGAATCCCTTTAAGAGCATTTAAGCTGCGAGTGTATTGATTAACAACAATGTCGTTCACGCTGTGATTCATAGATCCTCCAAAATTGAATACGTCGGAGCCAGTCTATTGAAAAGCCCCAGAGGAGTAAAGGTGTGCTTAGGCATAGTCACGGTTGGCCGAAAGCCTCAAGTTGCCGGTTTTAGCTTGTAAACAGCTGGATTTTAAGAGATTTAACCGCTTGCATTCAGACTTTGTAAGTTTATAGTGTACCTTATTGTCGAGGCCCTAATGTCCAAGCCGATTATTTTCTGTGATCACGAATATCAAGCGCTGTCGGAGCGCATCTCCAAGTCTTTAGGGGCGACCCTCGGAGAAATCGAACAAAAAAAATTTAGCGATGGTGAACGCTACTTGCGCGTTTTGACTCCCGTGCGCCACCAGGATGTGGTGATGATCTACGGAACTTATAATGACGATGTGACGTTGGATCTTTTTGATGTGGCCTGCAGCCTCGTCACCGATGGATGTCAGAGTTTGCGCATTCTTATCCCGTTTTATGGGTATTCGACAATGGAACGTGCGGTAAAAAAGGGTGAAGTTGTCACTGCAAAAACGCGAGCTCGCTTGTTGTCCGCCATTCCGATCGCATCTCATGGCAACGAGGTCGTGCTTTTGGATTTGCATTCCGAAGGCATTCCTTTTTATTTTGAAGGTCAGGTGAAGACGGCGCATCTTTACGCCAAAAGAATGGTGATGGAAGAGGCCAAAAGATTAGGTGGAAACTCCTTTGTTCTCGGAGCCGTCGATGCGGGGCGAGCGAAGTGGGTCGAGTCCCTCGCTAACGATATGCAAGTGCCCGCCTGTTTTATTTATAAGCGCCGAAATGATCAGGGTGAAGTGTCAGTCTCCGG
>JAIEOS010000086.1 GCA_019750295.1 Bdellovibrionales bacterium
AATACCGATGCAGAAGGACGATTAGTTCTCGCCGACACGCTTACGGTGGCGAGTGAAACAAAGCCGGAGTGGATTATTGATGTGGCCACTCTCACCGGCGCCATCAAGGTGGGGTTGGGTGATGGTTTACCCGGACTCTTTGCCAACAACGATAAGATTGCAGGGCAGATCCTGATGAAGGCTCAGGCCTCGGGAGACAACTGTTGGAGAATGCCGCTCGATCCCGGTCAGAGAAGTAAATTGAAGTCTGAGGTCGCTGACTACATTAACGCCGTCGATGGTTTTGGAGGCGCAGTAACGGCCGCCTTATTTTTAGAGGCTTTTGTTGAGGGAACTCCGTGGGCCCATCTTGATATTTATGCGTGGGCGAGTTCGGCGAGTGGAGCGTTCTCCGAAAAAGGAGGATCTGGTCAAATGGTCCAAACCCTCTGTCACTTTTGCGAAATCAATTAATTTTTGTTTTCTCGTCTAGTTTTCTCGGCGACCGGTGACATCCGCTTGAAGTTTTCGCGCCATGCGATCCATTTGCGTTTTGACATCGACCTCTCCACGCATAAAATCTAAAGGCTCATTCTCGACATCGTCGAGACCTTTAGAGCGTACGCCAAGTGTTTCGTCATCCACGTTGGGGTCCATGGACTCGGCCGTGAGATCTTGATCGCCAATGATTTGTTCCATATCTTCTTGATTCTCTGTAGCCTCTCCGGGAGAGAGATCTGTAAATGTCGGTGTATCTGGGGTTTGCATGGTGGCTCCTTTTAGTTGCGTTGAAGGGTTGGATTCTCGGGGTTTGTGACTCGCGAAACTTTGCAAATATAACTGAGATCAAGGTTCACTTTGTGAGAGGGTCTATTCCAAAAGTCATATTGAGAGCCGGTGATGCTAAATTCATATTTTGCGTACATCGAACCATTCACTTGAGGGTAAAACTGAAACTTTTCTAAAACGACCGCGTCGGGGGCAAACCCTTCCTTAACAAACGGGATAGTTCTTTCTTGGACCATTTTTATACTGGAGCAACGGTGCTCCTTAGTGCGTTCACAACTGAGGGCTGTCTCTGGCGCGAAATCTTGTGTCTCTCGAGAGAGGTAAATATTAAATCCGTCGCCTTGCTCTTCGACCATAAAGGTGAGCGTAAGGGAAGGACTTGCGTTGGGGCGATGAGTTTTAAAAGTTTCGAGCAATTCCCGCTTAGGTCGCAACAGAGTGGTGGCGGAAACGCAGGACATTAAGTAGGAGGGTTTACTCTCAAAGATTTGGCGAAGCTCTGAGTAGGTGAGAGGTTCGGTTTTTGCGATGTGTTCGGTGTAGATATCTTCGGATGTCACGGTATTGACTTTTTTGTTTTCGGCGGCGTGGAGATCAAAGGCGAAAACGATCGATGCGATGAGCGTCAGTGCAATCACAAAGTAAATTTTACGAAACGGGTAAGACGACATATGAGAATTCCTCCAGGTTGAGCTGCAGTAGAGCAACTCCTGTGCCTTGCCATGGCCCCTGCCAAGTCGACCCTATGGAGTCATCTGCTTAAAATCTGAGAAATTTGCTACGGCATCTAGGAAAAATGCCCCTCTCTCAAATTTTGGATGACAGCAATTCTATCTCTCAGGAAGATCAAGTATGCGGTTTATGATTTTACTTTTTTTCCTGATTTCGGCTCAAAGCGTTTCCGCCCAGCTGATGGCTGAAAAAGCTCTGCAAAGTTGCGCGCCGGAGCTGCAAAAGTTTTGTCCTCAAGATAAGAGCCCTCGAGAAATTTTGGAATGCCTAAGAAAAAACGACGCCCAACTTTCTCAAGTGTGCAAAGAGAGTTTGCAGCGTTGGACGCAGGCGGCTCGTCAGGCCTCTGCTCGAGGCGGCGGTGCTCTCGCCTCGCTCGGAGGGATGACGGGCTTTACTCCACCCACACCGATAGTGACTTACGAGGGTCGTTACGTTCCCAGAAAAGACACTCCGGCTCTCAATGAGGATCGTCTTAATTTTTCCTCTCCCGTGTTCCGCAATGAAAAGGATATGGTGACAATGTCGCTGGCGGCAAGCCGATTGCATTTTTCGGAGCCTCTGGTGCTCGACTCGTTGGTGCGAGTCGATCCTAATTTGTATCGGTTAGAATTCGGAGCGCAATACACGCATCAGTTGGAAGAGAAGAAGAGTTACTCTTTGCGAGGATCTATTGGTTACGCCGGAGACGAAGTTTTTAAAAAAGGGAGAGATATTTCTTATAGTTTGAGTGGAAGCTACAGCTTTCCCACGTCCGAGACGACAGCCTGGTCGTTAATCGTCTTCTTTTCTAACAACAGTCCTTTAGGAAATTTAGTTCCCATTCCAGGATTTTTATACTCCACGCGGGGCGAAAAATTTAATGGTATATTCGGATTGCCGATATTGGCGCTTCAGTGGACACCCAGTTTTCCTTGGTCCTATTCGCTGACGGTCTTCGGTCCGATGGTGCTGGCCGAAGCGGCTTACGGGACGATCGATAATTTTCAGATATTTTTAGGTTACCAGTGGATGCGACAGCTTTATCTGTTAAAGGATCGCACAAAGAGCGAGGATCGTCTCACGCTGATGGAAATGCGGAGCATGTTAGGATTGCGAACTCCGATCGCGGAATTTTTAGCGAGCGAATTTCAATTGGGATACACCTTTGAGCGCTCGGCGTTCATCGGCGATGGTCTGTTTGATGATAACGGGGGACGATTAAGACTAGACCCCGGTTTGTTTCTCAATTGGAATTTGCGTTATATCTTTTAATTCGATTCAAGAGCCTAGCCCCTGGTCCAACTGCATCCATTCCGTTTCTCAAATTGAGACGAACACTCTAAATTTAATCATGGAAACTCCGATAAGAAAGTATGCTAAATTGTCGGTATTTCAGTTCTATTTTTATAATCTCCGCGACAATTTATTCCTTTTGTTTTTCGGCGCTCGCGCAAAGTGTTCCCGCCAGTTTTGTTTATCAGGGGCAAATCACAAAATCGGGAGGTGTTCCTCTCGAGGCGAATCCTGTCGTCTTTAATGTTCGTATTTATTCCCCGGTGAATGATTGTCTGATGTACGAAGAGCAACACTCCGTAAATATGCTGGGGAGTGAGGGCGTGTTCTCCTTGAGTATTGGTGCGGGAATTCGCTCGGGCTCCGATTACGAAGACACTTCAAACATTATTAGTATTTTTCAGAACGGAGTGAGTTTTACGGGGATTACAACGTGCTCTGCAGGGACGTCTTACAATGCGCTGACAGGACACACCCGGAAAGTTCGAATCGCTTACAACGATGGCGGTGGTCAGGTGACGCTCGCCCAAGACTTTCATCTACAAACAGTTCCTTACGCTTGGTATGCCAACTCTCTCCAAGGACTGAGCGCTGCTAATTTTGTGCAAATCAATCCTGGACAAAATATCACGCAAGCCAATCTTGAGAACTTACTTGGGGGTACAAATTATAACACCCTCTACAACTTGGCCTCAGGAACTTCGACAACGCCTCTGTCTTTAAACAATCAGCAGATCAAAAATTTAGCGGATCCGACGCTGGCCCAAGATGCGGCTACAAAAAACTACGCCGACACAAAGATTGCCGGAGCTAACATCGACGTCAGCGGCGTCGGCGCGGGCGTCGGTGATGGTCGAGTTCTGTCTTGGAACGCCACGCTCAATCGCTGGGAGGCCATCACGCCGAGCTCCATTACAGATTCCACTAAGCTGCCCCTCGCCGGCGGAACTATGGCGGGGAATATCAACATGAATGGCAATCAACTCTTGAATGCCGGCCACATGACTCTCCAAAATTTATCCACCATCACTTTAGGAAAATTCGACAGCACTCAAGAAACCGCTCTCGTGGGAACACTGGCGATCGGTAACAAGGGCGCCACCTGGTACAACAGCACCACCGATAAAATCATGTACTGGGATGGAAATAGTGCAGAGGTTGTCGGTAACGGCAGTGGTGCGGGAGATATCGAAGGTATTGTGACCAACGCGGGATCCGCTCTTTCTGGGGGCGCGACTTCGGGGACGTCAACTCTCGCGGTGGTGGTTGACGGCGCGACGATGGAAGTGAACGGATCCAATCAACTGCAAGTGAGAGATGGTGGGATTTCTGGGGTTAAACTGAGCGCAAGCGCTGTGGACTCTTCGAAAATTGCCGATGGTTCCATCGTCGATGGGGACGTGAATGCATCGGCAGCCATTGCGTGGACAAAGATCAATAAGACGGGCGCAACGGCGGCCGATGTGGGCGCTGTGGCTCCGTCCAGAGCTGTGAATACAAATACAGGATCTGGTTTAAGTGGCGGCGGAAATCTCTCGGTCGACCGAAATCTTTCCGTCAATGTCGATAACAGCACTCTCGAAATCGCAACGAACACTTTGCAAGTGCGAGACGGGGGAGTAACGAATGCTAAAATTGTTTCCGTCGGCGTTACAAAAATTTCGTCGGGGCCGGCGGAGTATTTTTCGTATTTCCCAGGTGGATCCGAGTGTACGAACAATTATACGCTCATTTGGGATTCCACTCTGGATCGTTGGATCTGCGGCGCTCTTCCAACTAGCTTTAATGCGTTAGCCGATACCGATAACGACACACGAATTCAACTCGAAGAGTCCGCCGACGAAGATCGCATCCGCTTTGACACCGCAGGCACCGAGCGAATGATCATCACCGAGGCAGGAAATGTGGGAATCGGGACAGCGACTCCATTAGTACCTCTCGCCATAACGGCGAACCCCTCTGACGTTGTTCTTCGACTCCAGAGTCGTACGACTCCCGCGTCGTATTACACCGAGTTTACGCAGGTGGATGGGGGCGCAAGTATTATAGGAAACAATAGTGATCTTGATATTGGGACTAGATCTCATCGCACATCTTTTGTTGCCGGTGGCGGTGGATTTGCGGGAGCATTTTCGTTTCGAACCCATGCTAACATGTCTTATGCAGCGGCTCCGGGATTCTACACGCCGTTTATTTCTGGATCCGTCGTATGGGATCCGACCAGTGGTTCTGGTAACTTTAGCGTTTTAAATCTCTCGCCGACGATCAACCAAACAGGAACGGCGTCGGGGAGTTACACAGGTATTTTGTTGAACGCCATAGAAACATCGGTTTTAGGAACAGCAAATCGACTCATGGATTTGCAAGTGGGCGGAGCTAGCCGCTTCCTCGTGACGAACACGGGGAATGTCGGAATTGGCTCTACATCCCCGACAGAAAAATTAGATGTCGATGGAATTGTCAAAGCCACGGGATTTGTCGGGCCAATCACTGCCACAAGTTCGACATCGGCCAGCGGTTACACAATAAACACAGATAGCGATAATTCCTCCTCTGACGGTGGCTTTAATGTTCAAGTGAACGGAGCAGACCGTTTTGTGGTGAACTCCGAAGGACTTGTTGGCATCGGTGGAGCGGCACCCTCGGCGGGTGCATCTATTACCCTAGCTGCGATCGATGGCACCAACGAAGGGGCGCAGATCAACTGGGTCGGAGCCGGCGCCTATGACCGATGGTCGCAGGATGTTTATCAAAACAATATGCGGTT
>JAIEOS010000087.1 GCA_019750295.1 Bdellovibrionales bacterium
GAAATTAACCAGTTAAGAGAGTTAACCAGAAGTGGTAAATCCTCTTTACCAAAAGTAGTAAAGCAAGTTAACACACAAAACTTAGGGAAAAAAGAGAAACCTAGTATTAGGGACCCTGTGAATAACTTATCCACAGAAATGAGAAAACTCACCGAAAAGATGACCATTAACAGATTTAACCACTAAGACCTATGAAGAAAACAATCAAATTCACAATAAAAGGAAATCCGGATGACCTCGAAGGTAATCCGGTCCCATACGTTCGAGTAGTGGGCAGGGCGCTGTGGCTACCGAAAGCTAAAAAGTATTACGCATGGAAAGAATACGTCCGCAGTATCTTCCACAGAGAATATCCGGAATTCTCAACTGAAGCGGTCCAGCCCCTCACCACAAAGATATCGGCACGCGCTCAAATGTCGATCGTAATCTACTGGGTCAATGGAGTGCATGCCGATCCTGACAATGTCTTCAAGGGATTGGCCGACGCTCTCTTCCAAAATGACAAGTTCCTTGATGGAGCATTCGAATCTCACTATGCGTCCGACGGCAAAGGACGGGTCGAAGTGCAGATAACACTCGACAACGCATGACCTCCCATAAGCACTCATGTTCAACGCGAATAATCCTCGACACAAACTAAACGCCGCTCAAATCGAGGAAGCTCGAAAGCGGTACGAAGAAGGCGGGTGGAAGATCCTATGGATATCCCGCTTCTTCAAAGTTGACCCTCGAGCTATTCGCTTCCATGCCGGCAATAACGGATGGATTCGTCGATCACTCATGCCGAAGTTTATGCCAGACGAGGTGGCTGAGATTTACAGAGAAAGGCGAAAAGAAAAATATCTCAGCAAAGTGAAAGGAACCTACGAATTTATTCAGATGCAGGGGCAAGAACGAAAGCGGCAGGCTTGCGAGCATCACCTCTGGATCAAGCGATGCAGCATCTGTAACGAGATCCTCGAGTCAGATGCCACATGCCACAAACATTAAAAATAATTAATTCATATGCCAAAAAAGAACACTAAAAAAGAAAACAAATCACAACCCAACCCAATCGGTCTCTCGGCTCGATTTCTGTCCGCTCGTCCGGACTTTGTCGGTGCCTGGATCATTGGAGCGCACAGTCTGCTTCCGATCTTCAAAACGGAAAGCAGGGAAACAATCATCGCTTTTCTTGAAACGGTCCAGGGAGAATTCTTTGCTGCCCTCCGACACCACTGGGAGAAGAAGAATCCCAATCAAAAGATGACCTATACGTTCGGCACGATCTGCCGCAATAGGAGAGGGATCGAGCGTCTCGTGATCGGCGTTCTCCCAACAGAGAAAGGAAAGCCTACTTACGAGTACATAGACGACGATGGCAAGGTCGGTGCCTGCAACGAGTCGAGCATGGTGGGCTGGATGGAAAAAAACTAATATGCAAATCACTGACGTAAAAAAATACGAGAAGAACGCAAAAGAACATCCAGGCTTTCAGCTTGAAAAGATCGCAAGCTCGATAAAAGCATTCGGGTGCAAACAGCCACTCATTCTCGACAAAGACGGCGTGATAGTGGTCGGTCACGGGCGATTCATAGCAATGACTGAATTGCTCGGGTACACGCTCATGGAACAAAAAGCATTTACCAAGAAAGGCGAGCCAGTCAT
>JAIEOS010000088.1 GCA_019750295.1 Bdellovibrionales bacterium
TTAGATCAGAGGGAAAGTATGGATTTAAAAATAAAGAATAAAAAAGCATTGGTCATGGGCGCATCCGCTGGTCTCGGCCGTGGAATTGCGGAGGCTCTAGTCCAAGAGGGTGTGGAGGTGGCCATTTGCGCTCGCACGGAAGCCACTCTCAGCAAAGCCCAAAAAGAAATGGGCGCAAAAAAAGCTTACACCTGCGATCTCACGCAACGCCATGCCGCTCGGACTTTGACGGAAAGTGCGATCAAAGATTTGGGGGCCTTAGATATATTGGTGATCAATGCCGGTGGCCCCCCTAAAGGAAGCTTTGAACAAGTGACCGAAGAGCAGTGGCGCGAAGGCTTTGAGTCTCTATGGATGAGCACGGTGGATTCGATCAAAACGGCTTTGCCACTAATGAAAAAGAATAAATGGGGACGCATTTTGATCGTCACATCGGTGGCGGCTAAAGAGCCTATTCCTAATTTAACAGTTTCCAATGGTTTGCGGGCCGGGCTTTTAGGTCTGGTTCGATCCATCAGTCACGAAGTGGCCGAGGATGGGATCACAATTAATGCTCTTCTCCCGGGATACACTCAAACGGAGCGTCTCACGGAGTTGGGTGTGGATATCACCCAGATGACTCAAAAGATCCCTGCAAGGAGGCTCGGAACGACGGAAGAGTTTGGGGCTCTCGCGGCGTTTCTCGCCTCTGATCTTGCAGGTTATATCACCGGGCAGATGATTTCGGCGGATGGGGGATCGACCAAAGGCATCTAGTCTCTATACCCGATTTATTTTTCTACAAATTCAAAGGGCTTAAACGCTTCACCGCGAATGGCTCCGAGAGTTAGGAAGCCATCAATCGCGTGAGTCGCAGCGCCGATCATCTCACCCAGGGACTCGATTCGCTTCGGCGAGAAGTCCTGCTTCTGCCGGAGGGAGTCCTTGTGGCGGGAGAAGGTGGATTGGATTTCTCCAATGAGTTTTCTCTCGCGGGTGCGAAGGACGTTAAAGATCACCTCGAGAACGCTGGGGTTGGCTTCGTAAAGCTGAGTCCCCGCTTCGACTTTGTCGATCTTTAAGATCACCTTGTGATCGATCATTTCTTTGAGGGCTATGGATATAAGCCCCTTGGAGACACGGAGCTCCTTAATGAAGTAGCCCGCATCTCGGGGAACATCACTGAGGAACAGAAGTGTCCAAATTTTTCCGTGAATTTTTTTGAAGCCCCAGTATTCTGTGAAGCTTCCGATAAGGGCGGCCAGTTCCGAACTTTCTGATCTCATGTTTAGTACTCCTTAAACTTTATGGCTTTTTATAGCCTGTTTCCCTCGAAAGGTAAAGTTTAATATGTATTAAACAAAAAGATCAACTATTTCTTGGGTTTGGGTAGGGTGTTGATAATCGCCAAGACCTCTTCCGGACTCTTGCGGTAGTGTTTCATATCCAAAACCAGCACCACAGCGTCTTTTTGACGGAGCATCCCTTCGGCCATTCTTTCGCAAAGAATTTGTTCTACGGGATCCGTTTGCGCGTAGATCTCTTTATATTGTGGCCAAAGATTGGATTCCTCATTGCTTCCACCCGCACAAAGGGGAATGAGATGATCGATTTTGAAGTTCTCTCGGCCGAGATCGAGGATTTCAAAGCCAAGATCATTCTCGTAAACTTGAATCACCTGATTTTTTTTGGATTTGGAGACGTTGCGTTTGCAGTAAGGAATCTTTTCCGGATAGCGATATTCATCGGGATTCGTGCAAAGAGCGCCGGGTGTCTCTTGATGATCGGGCTCCAATGGAAAAGAGTTTTTTGCGAAAACGCTGTTGCACGAGATGACAACAAGCAGGCTTACACACCAGTTCAATAGAGTGCTGTATTTCAAATGTCCCCCAAATAGAAGTGCCTTTACGGTGCACTGTAGAAACGCCGGACCTTATCTCCAGCTTATATTTGCAGATTTAAAAGTAGACGATTTTGTAAAATTTTCCAAGCATTGATTTCGCAAAAACCCGCAAAGGGCTGACAGAACGGGCCTTTAGAGGTGTCAGCTATTGCCGAATTCCGGTAGAGCGGGGGACCACTTCCACCGATTGGATCTCTTGCTGTGGCGCATTAAAGGTCACTGAATAGATCAGCAGCGACTTTGTGTCCTTTCGGCTCGCGCAAGTGTGCTCGATTGAATTCTGGTCACATCGAACGGATTCATTGTTTTCACCTTTAAGAAAAAAACAATGCTCTCGCCCCGGATTATTAAAGACTTCATCCAGCGAAGATGAGGATGTTTGGCGAACCGCCGCCTGCCAAATATTCTGAGAGGCACTGGCTCCGAGACGAGCGTATTCGCTGGTCACCAAAAGATCCGTTCGAGCTTCGGTGACCCCGTCGCGCAGCACCCGAATTTGTAAAGACTTAAAGTGAAGGCTTCCCTTCGGGGTGGCCGCCGTCAGCATCGCGTGACTGACTTGATTCATAGAGAGCGTCACCGTGCCGTTTTCGATAGGGCGGTCTGGAGATCGAATTTCGGTTCTCTGAGTGGTGAGGTTGTTCGCTTGCGTGCGAGATTCTATGCTATTGGAAGTCAAACCGGTTTGGCCGATGTTCGTCTCGATGGAGTAATTTCCTGAGAGCACGATGTCTTGGCCTTTCGACCAAGAGCGGCGACAAAGACCGCGAAATTGAATTCTGAGTTCGCCTTCCGGAGGAACCGATGCCGCATGGACCAGTGAAATCAAAATTAAAAAAATCATTTTACTCCGCGATCAAGAATTCCGTGAGCCACACTCTCGCGTTGGCTCGCGGGCGTGATGGTCATGTAAGATAGTTTCCTCTGAAGCTCGCGAATGTCAATGGCGCCGCCATAGGTAAGACCGGAGCGAAGGCCTCCGCGGATGTCGGCGATAATCTCTTCGTGATTTTCTCTGTAGGGGACATGAAAACTAACGCCTTCGGCAGTTTTCCATTCCGGCATGGGACCAAATTGATCTTCGACCGCTTCTCGTGAGGCCATTCCGCGATAGGATTTGGTTTTTTTGCCGTCAGGACTCACATTGACTTTTCCTGGAGTCGGCGTTGTGCCTGAGAGCATTCCTCCCAGCATGACGAAATCAGCGCCAAAGGCGATGGCCTTTACAATATCTCCGGGAGTTCTTAATCCGCCGTCGGCAATCAGCGAACGGTCAACGCGTGAGCATTCCTTTATACTAAAAAGAGTCGGAACTCCAAAGCCCGTTTTCACACGGGTGGTGCACGCCGAGCCTCCGCCAATCCCTACTTTAATCATGTCTGCGCCACACGAGGCGAGGTAATCGGCGCCGGCATAGGTGGCGACATTTCCAGCGCAGATCAATCGGTTCTCACCGATCACTTCTCGCACGTGTTTGATCTGTTGCCCCACGTATTTAGCGTGGGCGTGGGCGACGTCGATAATAAAATAGTCGGCGCCCGCATCTCTTAGGGCTTCCACGCGCTGTAATTCGGCTTCGCTAATTCCGCAGGAGACAAAAGCAGGGAACTTGCATTTTTTAAACTCGGCCACGTTATCCTCAATGCTCATGAATCGATGGAGCGCTCCCATGCCGCCATTCTTACCCATAAAGTTCGCCATTTCGGATTCGGTGATGGTGTCCATGTTCGAGGAGATCACTGGCAAGTCCAATTTTAACTTACCGGTCTTATCTGTGACTTGAGTGGTTACGTCTCGACGAGACGTGTGGTGATTGTAAGCTGGAACTAGTAAAACGTCGTCAAATGTATGAGCATCCATAGATTTTTCCCCCAAAAAGGGAGATGATTGAACCGATTATGAGCGTAGGTCAAGCGAAACACGACGAAAAACCCCATCAAAAACACGATAGCAAACACCGTCGGATTTCTGATTTTTTAAACGATTTAGAAGCAATGAGTAAAGATCGTCCTTTGACGCTCGAAATCCTGCTCACCGAGCTGGGGCCTCAGCGTTACGGTTTTTTAATTCTGCTTTTGTCTTTCCCATTTTTGCTGCCGATTCCCATTCCCGGTTTGTCCGTTCTCTTTGGACTGATCATCACCGCGGTCACGATCGCGTGGATTTTTTCATCGGAGCCGTGGATTCCTGAAAAATTTAAAAGTGCTCACTTACCACAGACGTTAATTCAAAAAGCTCCGATCCTCGGGAGAAAAATATTTGCGAGAGTTGAGTTTCTCATTCGGCCTCGCTTCATCTTTATGTTGGATTGGTGGATATTTAGAGTCATCATCGCCACGGCGATCATCACGGCCGCATTGTTTCTCGCCCTACCCCTGCCTCCGGGAACAAACTTCCCTCCAGCTCTCATCATTTTTGCGTTAGCCTTTAGTATCATCGAGCGCGATGGGCTTCTGGCTTTATTGGCGATCGGAGGATTTGTCGCGGAAATCTATTTATTTTCCGAAGTGATCACTTACCTCTTCCACTGGGTCCATTCCTATTTTGTTTAGTCTGGACCTGTGAATTCTGTTTCGATCAATTTTTGCCAGTAGGGAGTTATATCGATTTTGACTTCCATCTTTCGAAGAAGATTGAATAATCCTCCGAGTTTTCGATGTAAAAAGATGATGTGATGTGGGGGTGGGGAGTACTTGAGAGAAAGAGTAAATCGCTTTCCTGCATCTTGAAGGGCTTTGCCGTAATCGGCATTTGCAAAATCGAAGGGCTGCATCTCGGCCATAAAGGGCTGAATCGAAAGGCGCATGAAATCAGCGTAGTTTTGTTTAACGCTATCACTTTCGCGAGGATCTAACAGATTGAAATTTTCTGAAGCTTCGATCATCGCTTTTGCATCGAGAGAATAAAACGCCAGCAAAACTTTTTTATAATCCTCGACAAATTTTTTCTCAAAGACTTGGGTGGAGCCAAAATCCAACAGGACTATTTTTAATGGGTTTTGTTGAATCAGAAAGTTTCCGTAGTTAGGGTCGGTTTGGACCATTCCCCACTGGTAAAATTCGTGGCAGTAAAGATCCAAGATCCAACGGCCGACATTTTCCCGATCGTTAAGGCTCGGTTGGGTTTGCAGCCACTGGTTAAGACTGAGTCCGTCCTCAAGACTCATCGTCAAAACGCGAGAGGAGCAATAGTCATCGTAAGTGCGGGGCACCAACAAATGATCTTTGAGACTCGAGTTTCCCACAAGTTTTCGATAGCGATTAAGAAAGTCTCTCTCTTGAACATAATCCGCCTCTTGTTTTAACAGACGTTTGAACTCTTCAAAGAGGCTATCTAGCGGTATTTTTTTATTACTCACGGTGAGGAACATCGAAACCATTTTTTTCAGAATTTTAAGATCCGCGTCGATGGATTCTCGCACCCCGGGATATTGAATTTTAATCGCCACAGGGTCCCCATTTAAAGTCCCTTTGTGAACCTGTCCCAAACTCGCGGCAGCAAAGGGCTGTGGATTTATCTTCAGTTCCTCGAATTTTTTTTGACCTAACTCACTTTGCACCACAGGTTGTACATCTTCGAACTTGAGAGGATCGGCCATGTTTTGAAGCTGTGATAAAACCTCGAGAGCTTCGGGGGGAAGAAGATCGCTACTATCTAAACTTAAAAGTTGCCCGGCCTTCATGGCGGCGCCCTTCAGTTGAGATAAATTTTCGGTAAGTACTTTGGCTTGCGCGATTCTCGTCTTGAGCATCGCGGGAGCCTTGGCTTCGATTTGCGAGGCTAGAGAATTTTTGATCCGTTGAGTGACTTCGTGCTGAGCGATCTTGCTCGCCATGCCGAGAAGTTGAGTGGTGCGAGAAAACGTGGATTTTTTAAAATTGGACATGAGGGCATACTACCACCAACTGTCTTCGGGAGGGAGAATCTCTTTTTGTTTGACGACGCGTCTATAAACATTCTTGTAGCGATGTTGCGACGATTTGAGCGGAATGTGTTTGAGATCAATAAGATACTGCTCGGCTTGCCATAGATTCTTGGACGATGCTCGCCAATCCGATTGAATCTCGTCGAGGTGAGCCACCTGGTATCCTGTAATTTTTCCTGTTCGATCGATGTAGTGGTCGTAGTAGCTCCAGACCAAATCGCGCAACGATCGAAAATGAGGCCTGCGGCCATGAAGACCATCATCTCGAGATCTTGAAATAGCTCCCCAGCGGTTCTCTTCCTTAAATACGTAAAGAACATGGTCTAAACCGTCTCGGCTCTCCATACTCAAAAGTATGGGAGGATAGCCGTGAATCTCAAGAATGGCCGCCGCAATGAATGTGGCCTCCAGGCAATGCCAGGTTTTCGCACGAAGAGCGGCCTCGGCGGACCTCACTGTCTCGCCCGATTCCTCTTCGTTGTAGGGATGCTGCCGCAAAAAGGCTTGAACCTGCTGAGGGGTACTCAGCACGCTGGCCATTTGCCGTATGAGTTTCATAAACCTAGTACTTCACCGCGCAGCCGTAAGGCTTGGTCGATGCATTGGTGATATTTTTCTTGGCCTTAAGGTCTTCAAACGCCGCCGTGATATAGTTTGTGGCTTTAGCGATTGTCGCCGGATCGGAACTTGAATCCGAATCAATGGCCCCGGCATAGACAACTTTTCCGTTGGGATTGACAATGAACACATGCGGAGTGGTTTTGGCCCCGTAGGCTTTTCCCATCTTTCCATCGTTATCCAGGAGAAGGGCGGTGCTATTCATTCCTGACGTCGTCATTTCCTTTTTGGCATCATCTTGGGAAAGGTGGCCTTGTTTGCCGGGTGCCGACGAGATCACCGAGAGCCATTGAGCCGAAACTTTTTTGTTATCGAATGTGATCTCTTTATCGCCAACAATTTTCTTTTGAATCGTTTGCATGTTATTGGCGCCATAATGTTTTTTGACATAAGGACAATCCTTGTTGAACCATTCGAGGACGAGATATTTACCTTTGAAATCAGCCAATTTATAAGTTTTGCCATCTTGAGCACTTAGAGAAAAATCGGGAGCGGCTTTGCCGACTTCAGCATCTGCGAACGCCAATTGAGCGGCCACCAAAACGAAAAGTACACTTAAAAATTTCATGGAAGACTCCTTTTTACGGAAAGTTTTTGTCGTTCATTTTAACCAGAGATCGATTTCTCTAATTTTATGCAGCAAAAGCGTCTGACGCAACGTTGTTGAGGGTTTGACTCAAGGTTGCAGAACCCCTAGTTTTACGACACTGCACTCTACGGCAGATAAAACAGAGGGAATATGGCTTGGGTGTTTGTAATCATAGCAGGTTTTTTTGAAGTCGGGTTTACGACCTTTATGAAGTTATCGGAAGGTTTTAGTCGCTGGCCTTACACTCTTGGCTTTGTCACCAGCGCTGGGATTTCCTTCTACTTATTAACCTTGGCGACCCGAACACTCTCTTTGGGTACAGCTTATGCGGTATGGACCGGGATTGGGGCTTGTGGCACGGCCCTGGTGGGTATTTTGTTTTTTCAAGACAGTGCGAACCCGTTGAGATTGTTTTTCCTGGTGTTAATTATTGCATCTGTTGTTGGGCTAAAATATGTCGAAGGATAGAATGATGACCCCCGAAATGAAAAAAAAATGGCAGACGGTTTCGACCACACTCTTATTACTCCATAAGAAATTTATGGAGTGGCAATTCTCCGAAACCGAAAAGGCCCGCGGACCGATCAACAATCCAAACACAAGATTACAGCTTTTGCTTTCGGACTCGGAATTTCAATGGTTTCGCTGGATGAGCCAACTTGTGACTCAGATTGATCACGTGATGGATTCGCGGGATCCAATCAGTGCAGAGGCTTGGTCGTTAAATCAATCGCAATGGGTGGAGGCCTTTAAATCCAACACGGGTGTTGAATTCCAGGATAAACTCAAACTCATCGGGCAAAATAACCCCGAATTGAACAAGTTATACTCGGCTCTGGTCGAAATATTGATCCCCACCCAGCATTGATCTAGGCCTTTTGCCTGAAAGCACTTGCGGGGGGGCTTTGTTTCGCCTATTTTGCAAACCATGGTTGCCGATTTACTCAAAGATTCACTCAATAAGCTTGTTGATAGAGGATGGGATCGGGTGCACACCGTGCTTCCGACTCTGCGAAGTGTTTTTTATATTCTTGAGGGGCTCCCGATCCAACAGATCAGCCGTATTGTCTCTGGAATTCAGATGCCACCTCCGACTAACGAAGAATTACGGACCCTCCTTAAAGAGACTTTTTTGATTCATGAGCGCGACCATCACAATATAGTCGAGGGATACTACCCGAGAGCGGCTCAGGATTTTGAATCTCCGGTGGATCACGTTAAAACTTTGATTGATGTCCTCTGGGATGGAACCAAAGTCGCGTGGAGAATGCGCAAAAAGAATCATCGTGATTTTTCTGAGGAGACCCTACGAGAATATTCAAATCTTCCAGACTACTATCTTCGGAATTTCCATTTCCAATCTGATGGATATTTAAGTGACGCTTCGGCGAAACGTTATGAGCATCAGGTCGAAATTTTATTTGCGGGCACCGCTGGCGCTATGAGACGGGAGCTGATTCCGCACCTTAAGAATCGCCTTGGGGGTCGCGAGCCATCACAGATTCTCGATTTAGCAGCCGGTCCAGGAACTTCGACAAAGCCGTTGGCAATGGCTTTTGAGACGGCCCGAATCACCGCGGTCGATCTCAGTGAACCCTACCTTCAGTTTGCGAGAGAGCGATTCTCGAATCTCAAAAATATCGATTGGGTCGCTGGCGACGCCACTCAATTAAAATATCCAGACAATCACTTCGATTGCGTTTGCTCGACGTATTTGTTCCACGAACTCCCCCGTGAAGTTCGTATGCAAGTTTTAGCGGAAGCGTATCGAGTCTTAAAGCCCGGAGGAGTTTTAGCGATTGCTGACTCCTTACAGTGGGATAGCGATTCTCGGTTTAACTGGGCTTTGGAAAGATTCCCCGTGGTGTATCATGAGCCCTTTTACAAAAACTATCTGATGGTTCCCCTCGAACCCCTCTGCAAAGAGGCGGGGTTTAAAGACGTGAAATCGTATACTTCATTGCTGACAAAGTACGTGGTTGCGGAAAAATAGTTATTTTAACCAACGCTTACGTTTAAACCAGAAGTAAGTTCCGATAATAAACGTGAGCATTATCATTAGAGTCATCGGGTAGCCGTACTCCCAACGGAGCTCCGGCATCTTATCAAAGTTCATTCCGTAAATTCCCGTGATCACATTTAACGGGAGTAAAAAGACCGAGAAAATGGTTAAGACTCGCACGACCTCGTTGGTTTCGTGCGAGGCCTCCGTTGTTTTTTGGGTGGCCATGGAGATATGAAGGTTAATTAAGCTCGTCACGCTTTCGGTCAATTCATCAGCGTAGAAGAACAGTGCTTCGGCGTTTTCTTTAACGTCCTGCCAGTGCGACGTCTGTACGTCATAGGTCGATCCCATTTTCGGAAGTAAATCGAGAGAGGCCCGCATGATTCGCCGAAAAACGAAGGCCTTGCGTTTCAAATAATAGCCTTCCTTAATTTTAAAAGATTTAGCCCCTTGGACATGAAATACACCCATCTCTAATTGTTCGAGCTGATTGAGGCCGCGATCAATCGGGGAGTCGTAGGTGGCAATCATGCAGCGAAATAAGTCGGCCACGACATCGTTCATGGAACAGTTATCTGTCTCGTGATTGTGCCAGCGTTCGCGAATTGCGGCTAAGTAGGGCTGATCTTTACGATGAATAGTGATCATAAAAGAGCTGGTGATAAAGATGGCCAGTTTACGAGTCAACTCTTGCATCGAATCGGCGTCTTTGGGGGCGTTTTCGTCGTACGCGCGAAGGATGATAAAATTCATTCCATTATTGAGCTTTTCGAACTTAGGAAGATGTTCCGGATCTAAACAATCCAAGATGGTATGCTGAGGCAAACCGTATTTCTCACTGATCTCGTCGATATCCTCAGGGGAAGGATCGATGACATCAATCCAATCAATATTTTTGCCGCCCACGTTGATTTTAGTAATCATATATTCAGGGTAGGAACAGGAGAACATCCCGTCAAGTGGCAGTTGCCAATCTCGGTAATTTTCTTTACCTTGCGCCTATGGAAAAAAGCACATTTGATACGATCGTTAAAACTCTGCGAGACCACACTCCGACGGAGGCTCAAGTCGCGTGGGACGATATATTTCGTCACAGAGAGAGCGATCTCTCTCCGCAAAGAGGATATTTTATCGAAAGTGAAGCGGATAGGATATTCCAATGCGCTCTGGAGAAGTTGCGAAGTCGATTAAGTCACCCCAAGACCTCAGCGGAGATCGCCCAGGCTTGGAATGAGGTCTGTGCGGACTTCCATGGAAATCAATACTGGGGCTTTTCTCCCACGCGAGGGGCCCCACCGAGGAAGCCATTGTTTAAACTGACGTCGGTTGAAAAAGAATTGCTACCCTATGTTTGGGCTTTTGCTCAAGCGGCCATCGTTATGAAGGTCGTGATCTATTACTTTGGAATCAGAGCCTCTCACGATACGACACTGTCGAACAATTTGTTCGTCGGGTTCGCAATATTATTTTCCTTTGGATCGTTATTCTTTTTTGCGTGGAGACACCACAAAAAACAGAAAAATGATCAAAACGAATATTAATACTGAAACCACCCATCCTATCGGCCCACACATCGAAAAAGATCGGTAATTTAAAAGACAATTTTCTTGATACAAATAGAAGAAATGACCGTAAAAGGTCGGTATCAATATCAACAGAGAAATGATGGTAGCAATGTGACCAGCTCTCATTTTACTATTGTAAATGAATAAAGTTTAAATCGCGAAGGGATTCATTGGTCTCCTTGGCAATCGTTTGCACCTCTCAATTGGAGAAAGAATCCACAATGATCGGGTTCCTTCGAGGGTGTCGAAATTTTTGACAGTTTGTCCCCTTTGGTGAGTTTTTTTCAATCGTTCATGTGTTTCTGCTCAAATTTATATTTTTGTGTTATCTCCATTTTATTAATTTTATCGACACAAGGTTGCCTATATGAAATTTGTTTTTTTAGCTCTAGTTTCTCTTTCAGTTTTATCCGCGCAGGCTCAATACAACGAACCCACATCGACTTCGGAACCGCGAAAGGCTCCGCGCGTGGGTGAAATTTCCTACGAGGATCAAGAGCGAGTTCGTACGCGAGTGGAGACTCTGGATCTCACTTCGCTTTCGTTTGGGCCAGGTTGGGCTTCGGAGCTGAATAACGAGAATACGTTCTATTCGATTCAACTGGCTCGTCATTGGGAAGTGAATCCGAATGCAGAAATCCGTCTGAGTGGTCACGCCGCAATCCCGTCCCGTCAGGGCGGTGCTTGGCTATCAGGAATGATCGGAGCCGGTTATTTGTTTTCGGTGGAAGACGTATCGCCCATCGCCGGACTTGAATTTGGTTACGCCTATGGAAACGTTCGACATGGTCCTGACGCAAAAGGGTTTGCCGTGGGTGCATTTGCGGGAGTTCGAATTTTTCGAACCGCTAAAGCCCAGTTGAGTCTCGAAGGTTTTGTCCAATCGATTATGGATAATAGTAATCCCACAATGGGTGGATTTCGCGTGGGCCTTCTCTTCTAGCGGGAGGCCGGAGCTCGATCGTTACAGCTAAATCCCCAGTGACCGCCGATTTTTCCTTTGGCGAGACAGCGACTGGAAAAGCTGGCATTCGGGGAGATTTGTTTTTTATAGGAATGGAAATGGGTGATCCCATTGGGTCCTTTGCGGATCGCTTCTTTGGTGGCTTTTGCAGCGGCCACACCATAACCACGACGAGGCGCAAACTGTTTGGGTGCATAAACCACTTCGCACAAAGTTTTTTGATAACCTAAATGCAGGCGGGTGAGGATGACCTGACCGACAAATACTTTTCCTTCGTGCGATTCTCCGCGCGCCTCGCCATGAATCGCCTCGGCCATGCAGCGCTCATGATAGGAAAGGGAAGGCCCTTCCATCGTCGAGCAGGCCGAGGTCAAAAGCGTCACGGCGACGAACAATAAAAATTTACTCGATGATAAACGCACATAGAACTAACGGCATAAATCATGATTTTCGTAATACCTTGTCATAGAAAAATTGATTGGGCCAGGTCTCGCTTTTGTTGTATTCTGAGACTGGCTTTCTAAAGCCGGAATGGAGGTGGTGTTATGACTTCATGTTTAAGTTGTAGTGCCCCCCTCGAGATTAGAGGGGGCATTTAGCTCTAAAGCGGCAAGACCACTTGCCGCTTTTTTTTGAACACGACCAACATCCCAGGATCCCTGTAACGATTTCATCGAGTTTGAAATCGAAAATATGTATTGAAAGTCAACTGGAGACAGGTAAATTCCAACCCCATATGCAGGTTGAAGTCACACCGCAAACGGGAGATGGGCTTTTAGCATTAAAGCTTCCGTCTCAGTTTTCGAAATACACAGTGAGTGAAGGTGAACTTTACGTTCGAGGTGTTTTGCCTTGTCCTCCGTCCACTCTCGCCGCGCGCCTCGAGACACAGACGGACATCGCCGAGATCAAGGGCACCTTTGCAGCGGTTCTCCAAAGTCGCCGACAGGGCACCATTGCCATAGTGGATCACTTGGCAAATTATCCACTCTTTTATTCCCAAAACAAATTAACAAGTATTTTCGCCGACATCTTACACAGCGATCTCAAAGAGGACACGGTTGGGACCGAGATGATTTCGCTGCTCACAGGCCATACGGTGGGGTCGGTGACCAATCGTCAGGGTGTTTATCGTTTGCAACCGGGTCATGTCCTTTTTCGGGGGACGCAGAAGAAATACTTATCCCTCTCCGAGGCTGCGCACACCGACGAGGAAGATACGACGAAGTTCCAAGGTATCGTCGAGAAAGTCTTCCTCGATAATGTGGCGGATCACAATATTTTGGTTATGAGTGCTGGGCGTGATTCAGTCACCATGGCGGGCATACTTAAAAAACTAAAACTTCTCGATAAATTCGAAATCATTCATATCTATTCCGAGCTTCAAACGAAAAGCGAGATTCATTTTGTGAAGGACATCGCTCGAGAGATGGACATCAAGGTTCACTTTCATCGGCAAGATCTGGTCGATCAACTCCCCGAGCAGGACCGACTTCGGCAAAAATGCTTCTGGAGGGAAAATGCGTTTCCTCTCAAAAAATTAGCCGTGAAAAAATTTGTGAAGTCGGGGACGCGCATTTGGCATGGAGAAATCGGGGATCAGTTGTTCGGAGGACCGAAGGACGGGATCTTTTTGAAGATGCTCAATCAACTCCCCCAGTTTGATCTCGAAGATATGAGCCGCCTTTGGCTCACTTTGGCAAATACCAGTGGCCACTATCACGGCACCCACCTTTCTCCCGATATTCGTTATCTCTTGCAAGATCCAGAATTTGCGTCACGAGTTCCTGATATCCAAAAAGCCATCGGCGAAATCTACGAGACGATTCAGAAGATTTTGGTCAACGCCCCTTCCAAGTTTTGGATCGAGCGGTGGATGAGGGTGAATCTTGAGATCAAGGGGCCGTTTAGAGTTTGGGGCTACAGCCAGTGTGATCTGGACTGGTTTGCTCCATTTGCGCAGAGAGACGTCATCGACGCCGCTTTGCCGCTTTCCATCACGAAGAAACTCGGTCCAGATGGCCGGATTCGTTGGATTTTTTACGATCTTTGGAGGGAATATGTATCTGACATTCCCTGGAAAAAAAGCAAAAGCGGGATCTCCATTCATCGCCCCGATCGATTTAGATAAAACACCGTGTTACATTTTATTGCCTTAACCCCAACGGTATTATAAAAATCGAGTCTTATGAAATTGCCACAAAACAAGATCCTCGCTCGAAAAAGAGCTCTCTACGAGCATCCCTTGTTTGCGCAAAATATAATTAAATCCCTCGATGATTTACATATTTTTATGGAGCATCACGTGTTCGCGGTGTGGGATTTTATGAGTCTAATTAAAACTCTTCAGCATCATGTTTGTCCCAGCACGACCTGTTGGTTACCGACGCCGAATATTCGTAATGGCTCAGCTCGACTCGTTAACGAGATTATTCTGGCAGAAGAGAGCGATATCGATATCGATGGAAAGAGCTCGATCAGTCATCATGATCTGTATTGCCAGGCGATGCTTGAAGTGGGAGCGGACGCCAATCAGTTTGAAGAATTTATTGAACAAGTTCGTCATCTCGGGTTTTGGGAGGCTCTGGACACCTCTACGGTTCCGGCAGCGTCCGCCCACTTTATGAGAAAAACGTTTCAGTTTGTTGAGAGTGGAGAAGCTCATATCGTGGCCGCAGCTTTTTGTTTTGGACGAGAGACGATCATTCCCGATATGTTTACGGGGCTCACACAGAGTTTAAGTATCTCCAAATTGGACTGTCCCAAATTTCACCACTACCTTGAGCGCCATATCCAAATCGATGGGGGAGAGCATGGCCCGGCTTCGATCGAGCTTGTCGAAAATCTTTGTAATCACGATCCAGTACATATTCACGAAGCCGAACAGGCCGCTTTAGAGGCCATCGACGCTCGTATCAAACTTTGGGATGATGTGATGGCTGTCATTCAAAATGACCGAGCGGCGTGGAGGCATAACTAGTTATGGATTTCTTCAGCCCTCAAGTTCGTATTCCCTGGAACTATTTTTTAATCGACGCTGAATCTAAATTGATTCTGGCACGTCCGAATTCAATTAATGTAACGAAAGCGCTTTCGGAGGGCATTCTGAATACGGGTCTTAAGGCCTTTGCTTACGAAAATTTAAAAATAAAAAATCCAGACTTAGACATTAATGCCATTGATGATGAGAGTGAATTCTATAAATTCGAGCGAGGTTATCTCACTCGGATTGACGAAGAGTTCATCAGCGATGAGCTCCGTGCGAAGAAGACCCTCGCACTCCATCGCCAAAAGTATTTAAATCTTTTAGAAATTTTTTGTATGAAGAATGTGCTTGAGCAGTCTCCGTATTTTTTGGGTACACTTTCGGATGCGGTGCGGATCAGTGTCGATGCCTCCGACGATTCTCGCCAAAATTATCATCCTGCTGTTGGCGAGTATGCCAAGATTGACAACATTCCTGCGGAATCGGCTTATGCCGAACTCAAACTCTATAATGACTCCATCGTCCATTTACAGTTAAGGTCTTTTGCCATTTTTAAAAAGTTTTCTCGCAAGATCAATGCGGTTTTTAAACTTGCCGAAATGGAGAACTGTTACACCGCTGCCAAACAAGAACTCTTTTTTAGGTCGAGAATATGATACTTTCCCCTTTCTTAAAAAACGTCTTTGGCTCATCATCTCGTCCAACGGAACGA
>JAIEOS010000089.1 GCA_019750295.1 Bdellovibrionales bacterium
TAACTTCCCAAAACCTCGGGCACGCCATAAATGTAAGGAGTCTGCTTTAAAAGCTGGAGCCATAGTAAAAAGTCCTCGGAACCCTTTTGCTTAAACTGAATATTTTGAAATTTAGACTTTCTCAACATAACAGTGAGACAACCGATAGGGTGAACATGCTTTAAAAGATCGGCGTAGGACAAACGCTCAGGAGCCCGAAAGGTACAATTTAATCGCTCCCCCTTATGGTTGATCAAATTGTAACCAGTAAATGAAAAGTCGATATTTTTCTCGAGCATAAAATTCAGCTGAGATTCCAATTTCCGATAGTGCCAGATATCGTCAGCGTCCAGAAAAGCGAGAAACTCTCCGCGAGAAGCCTCGATGGCCGCGTTTCGATTGGCAGCGACTCCGTTGACCGCGGGTGTGGGAAGGACGCGAATGCGCGGGTCACGGGAGGCAAACGTCTCCGCAATCCGATCGGTATCATCCTTGCTATTTCTATCGACGACGATGAGCAATTCCCAGTTCGCATAACTCTGAGCGAGCACAGACTCGAGAGTATGTTCAATGTGTTGAGACGCATTGAATGCAGGCGTGACTATAGTAACTAAGGGCTTCATCATTAACGCATGTTAGCACTTTATCGTTGGACCCTCTAGAATTTTTTTATCCTTACTTACGCCAGATTTAAGAGGGACTTGACTCGAGGCATCCAGTGAACGGTATAGTTAACATCTCTTAATGATAAAAACTTATACCCATTGTCCTATTTGCAACACTTCTCTCCAAACCCACATCAGCCTTTGGTGCAAAAGATGTCCGTCTTGTGACTTTTTTGTATCAGACCTGACTCCCGCCATAGACCTTCTTACAACTCTCGACGAGACCCAGAGAGAGGACGGTATAAGAAGTCTTCGTCAGAGTAATTTTAAAAAAATAATGGCGCAGTTGCTTATACTTAGACCCAAGAGCAGCTCGACCACATTGTTGGAGTGCGGAAGCGGTCATGGTTGGTTTTTGGAGGAGGCGAAAAAGGCAAATTTTATAGCCCTTGGAATTGAGCCCTCGATGTTGATCAACAAACGGCCCGCCGCTCACCTCAACGTCCGACAGGGTTATTTTCCAGAGGCGTTAAACCCCGAGGAAAAGTTTGATATCATCTGCTTTAACGATGTCTTCGAACACATTCCGGATATTCAGAATGTTGTTACAGCGTGTTCGCGACACCTCAACCCCAAGGGCCTTTTGATAATCAATCTGCCTAGCTCTCAAGGATTTTTTTATCGACTCGCCACTCTTCTCGCCCGGTTTCATTATAAAGGTTTTTTCGAGCGCCTCTGGCAAAAAGATTTTCCTTCTCCTCATCTCTATTATTTTTCCCCGACGAACCTTCGCCGCTTTCTACAAAGTCACGGATTTCGGAGCGTAAGGACTCAGTCACTCACATCTGTCCGAAGACAGGGACTTTGGGCACGCCTACGAACCGATAAGAATTCAAACATTTTGTCTTCGCTTGTCATCTTTCCGATTTTAATTTTTATCCTTCCGTTCATTTCAATGCTACCATCTGATATTCACTGTGAATTTTTCGAAAAGGAGAACTTGTAAATGCTGAGTTTGGAATTCTGGGAACTCGCCAGCTACGTCGTTACCGTTGTGGGTTTACCCTTCGCCATCATCGTATTTATGATTGATCAAAAAAAAGAGCGGAACAACGAGGACGAAGAACTTTACCAACGTTTATCGGACGAATACGCCGATTTTCTAAAACTTCTCTTGGAAAATGCGGATCTCAAACTGACCTCCCAAAATTCCGGCGAAAGCCAGTTGGGCGACGAGCAGGAGGAACGCAAAAGAATCATCTTTGATATTCTTATTTCCCTTTTTGAACGCGCCTTCATTCTTGTGTACGAAGAGAATATGAGCGGCCAAACTCGTCGTTTGTGGTCAAGCTGGGAAGATTACATTCGCTATTGGTGTAAACGGCGAGACTTCCGCGAAGCCCTCACTTATCTGCTTCAAGGTGAAGATCCCGATTTCGAGGTTTACGTCAAAAAAATTGCGGCTGAAGAAGCCTTAAAAGCCGCTAAAGAGTTGTAATGCCTGTTGCCAAACTTCAGAGGGCTTCGTCGGAGTCTGATCATTAGTAATAAACAAATACGGATGATTCTTGGTATCGTAAGGATGCCATTCCAAAGGAAGTTCGGGACCAAACAAAGTGACAGTGGGAATGCCACTGGCGATGGCGATGTGCTTTAAGCCCGTGTCGTTTCCGATGTAAATGCGGGACTGGGCAAATAAGGCGGGCAACTCCGAAAGAGATTTTCTGACGATACTAATCGGTGCACCCGTTGAATAAATCGCACTTTCTATTTTTGAGTCCTGTGCGGAATGGGACAACGGCGCCAGAATCTCCATATGAGGATATTCCTTGTGGATTAATCGAGCCAGTGCGGCAAACTCTTCAGTAGGGTACATCTTTTCTGGACGAGAGGCGACCATTCCAAAAATGATCTGCGGCAAGGGCTGCACCGGGCGCTTCAATGTCCAGTCGGGCTGATACTTCTTATAATCAGGAACAGATTTACCTCTTGGCTTTCCAAAAAAAGACCAAGCTCCATCGAGATCTCTTTGAATCACAGGTTTAAGTATCCCTTGATCTAGAACTAATCCATCGTTGGCATGTTCTTTATGGTGATTGTGTGGCAGGTACGGGATGCCTTTAAGTCGAGAGTATAATTTGAAAAACTTCTGCGTTCTGCCGCTCTGAAACATCTCGAAAACGCAATCCACTTCAAGACGATTGAGCATTCTAAATGCCTTCCACCAGTCCAAGGGTGTCTTAAGATCAAACGGAATAATCTGGTCAGCCGACGTCTCCACATTCTGAAATAAAGGAAATGTCCAACGAGGGACCGCATAAATGATTTCCGTATTTGGCAAAATCTGTCGAAGATAGTTCAATGTTGATAAAGAAATGACCGCATCACCTAAAGCTCTGTTTTTGACGACGAGAAGTTTTTTTGGAACCATATGTATTCTCTGAACTCCATCATGATACCGATCAAGTTATTTCAAAATGATCTGGACCGCTTTACTACAGTTATTTGTATCCGAGAGGACAAACATATGGACCCCAGGAGCACCCACTTTTTTAAATTTATCCACCAACATCAAAAAGGGCTCTAAAACTTGTTCTTGCGAGGCGACTTCGCCGTCGTCAGGTAACATCTTCATATACCACTCCGGCACGGAACAACCAAATCGGCTGCTCATCAATCGCCCCTGCTTTTTATTTTTTAAAATACGTAACCCTGGCAAGATGGGTTGATAGATACCGTTGACGGCCAATTCATTTAAAAACTTCTCATGAATTTCGTCATCGAACACCATCTGGGTGATCCCATATTCGGCGCCTCTGAGAAATTTCTGTTTTGCAAACTCGATACGCTCCACCGGGTTCGGATGCTCGGGGTATACGGCGCAACCAATACAAAAATCTGTCGGTTCACGCTCACCTACCGCAAATCCCTTGCGTTGAATAAACTGCCCTTGATTGAGATTTCGGATTTGATCGATCAGCTCGTAGGCGAAGGAGTATCCCCCGTCTCGTGGCAACCACTCATTGGTGCCTACGGGAGGGTCTCCACGCAAAGCTAAGATATTGCGAATTCCAAAGTAGTGGTGATCGATCAAATTGTTTTCGATCTCCTCGGGAAGAAGATCACGACAGGTAAAATGGGCAATACAAGGCCGACTAAAGTGGTCTTTAATCGATTGAGACATCGGAAGGGTCCCGCCGCGCAAACTGCCCCCAGCACCTTTGGTGACCGATAAAAAGTGGACACCCGACTCGATCACTTCCTTGAGTTGTTGAAGAGTTTGTTGCTGGTTTTGACCGTTCCGGGGAGGCACGATCTCGGCCGAGACAGTGAACGAGTTTTCCTTGAGAACTTCGATGATTTTTTTATCAATCGTGTAGCCAAAATTCATGTCTTAATCCCTGTAGACTTGCTGCCCGCGCCCACGGCCAAAGCAAAAATAAATAAGGGTATGTACGCGATGACTAAAAAGCGAAATCCATACTCCTGGTTATAGACGCACAATAACGACATCGGAAATAACCAAAGGACCGTGACTAAAACATAGAGAGACGTCACTCGCGCATGCCCCCAACCTCTCTCCAGTAACTTTTGAAAAGCGTGCATCTTGTGACCTAAATAGACTTTCTCTCCGCGGGCGGCACGACGAAGCAAGGTCCACGTTGCGTCCACCACAAAGCAGCCAAAAATAATAAGATGAACATACAAGGAGCTTGAGTAGTACATTTTAGATATCAGAGCTAAGGATCCAAAAACGTAACCCAAAAAATACGCTCCGGCATCGCCCATAAAGACTTTGGCGGGAGACCAGTTAAAAACTAAAAACCCGCCCAGGGCATAAGCGAGGACAATGTAAATCAGAGCTAGATTCATGTTTCCCTGGATCAATGAGATCACCGCAATCAATCCAGCACCGGCTATGCCAATGGACGTCGCCAGTCCATCGCAACCATCCATAAAGTTATAGAGGTTAATGAACCACATAATAAACAACACACAAAAAATGCCGGTGAGCCACGGCAAAGAGGGTAAAAACGAAATCTCTACCGTTCGAGTAAAACCACTCGAAAGCAGACTAAAAATAAAAATCGAAGCTAAAAAATGTACGAACAGTCGAATCCCGGCCGCCACCGAACTCACGTCGTCCCAGTACCCCAGGAGAACAACGCCGGTGCCTCCGAGCAACAGCGGAAACGCGTACTCTAAAGTGATGTGATGGCGCCATAATAAAAATCCTAGGATAACATTGAAGGCGATAAAAAAAGAGATCCCCGCTCCTCGGGGAACAGGGTCAACGTGAGAACTTCTCTCGTTGGGCACATCTAAAAGTTTTCGCTCGGTCGCGAAAACTCGGTATTGTCGGGTTAAAAACAAAGAAATCAAAAAAGCGCAAGAGCAAGAGAATGCGGTGATCAGCATACGTTAAGAAACCGCCGCTTTGACCGCATCAATCACTTGCTCAATATGAGCCTGAGGAATCGTGGGATAAAGCGGTAAGCTCACCACACGCTGAGAAAGATGCTCGGTGATCGGTAAAGGCTGGTAAATCTCTTTGTAGATGGGTTGTTCGTGGATTCCCATGGGATAGTGGACCGAAGTCGGAACCCCTTTATCACTGAGTGATTTAATAAACTGCTCTCGATTCTCAACCACGAGAGTGTATTGCCCGTAAACGGAATCACGATGGTTGTCTTTGAGACGAGGAATCTTCACCGCACTCAAAGATTCAAAGGCCGCGTTATACTGCGCCGCCACAGCCTGACGAGCTTCGATATCCTGCTGATAGGTTTTTAATCTTTCGGCAATAAACACGCACTGGATCGGATCCAGACGACCATTCACACCAATGTATTCATGATAATAGCGACGAGTTTGCCCGTGATTTCGAATAAAATCGAGTTTTTTCCCTAAATCGGGATCCGAAGTAAAAACAGCTCCCCCGTCACCGGCACATCCTAAGGGCTTCGCCGGGAAAAAGCTCGTGCATCCGATATGGGAGAGGTTGCAACTGCGCTTACCTTTGTAGGTGGCTCCAAAACTTTGGGCCGCATCTTCAATCACATAGAGCTTGTGCTTGCGCGCGATTTCGTTGATCTCGTCCATGTCTGGAGGTTGACCAAAGATTCCCACGGGAATGATCGCCTTTGTCTTAGAGGTCACCTTGCTTTCGATCCATCGCGGGTCGATGTTATAGGACACAGGATCCACATCAACAAAGACAGGTTTTGCTCCGAGAGAGGAGATCACTTCTGCCGTGGCGAAAAAAGAAAATGACGTCGTGATGACTTCATCACCCGGTTTTAAGTCAATGGACATGAGTGCGATACTTAATGCGATCGTGCCGTTCGAAACGGTGTAGGCGAATTTCGATCCGACAAATTCAGCCAAACTTTTTTCGCAAGCCACGGGCTCGGGCCCCATCACGTACTGGCCACTGGCGAGAATTTTAAGAATTCGCGGCTCCACCTGAGCTTGGATTTTTTTATACTGAGCTGTTAAATCGAGATAAGGAATAGCCATGATTGCACCTCGTCAAAACTGAATCGGATATGTATTACTCATAACTCTGCACGGCTTTTTGGACAAGTAAACACTGTGGTTCAGGACTCAAACTTAGGACTTTAACTCATAAAGTCACCATTGGTGTGGCCTCCGTCTCAACCTTGCCAGTCTCCCCACTTGAGATATACTTCTAAACAAAATTGCGAGGTTCTTTATGACAATGTTACTTAAGCAGCTGTTTGACTTAATTAAGCTTCTGCACTCAGAGAATGGGTCTCAGCAGGTGGCTTGGGGTGTCTCCATGGGATTTATCCTAGGAATGACGCCCGCGTTCTCCCTACAAACGCTTTTAGTCTTCATCCTTCTGTTTGTTTTCCGAATTCAAATCGGGGCGGCATTTTTGAGTGCCTTCTTTTTTAAGTTCATCGCGTTTTTTCTCGATCCTTTGTTCAACCGCGTGGGTTCAGCCGTTCTCGAAACCGAAAGTCTTAAACCCCTCTTCACAGAACTTTACAATATGCCCATCGTTCCCCTGACTCGTTTTTATAATTCGATCGTGATGGGATCTGGAGTGGTCTCCGTCTGCTTGATTCCCGTCGTTTACTTCCTTGCGCTGATTGGAATCAAAAAATACCGCGACACGGCCGGTGCCGCACTCGCCCGTACTCGCATTTGGAAATATTTCAAAGCGACAGCTGTTTATAAATGGTACGCCACCTACGATAATCTTTACGGGGTAGAGTAATGACGACAAACAAATCCGACAAAAAAGCACCCAAAACGAAAAAAACAAAAAAGAAAAAAGGCGGACCGATCAGGTACGAGGCCATCGTCCCGACACTCATCGTATTTGCTCTTTTTTTTACCTACTTCCGATTCTTCTTTGATGGACATCTTCGCCGAGGGATTGAGTTTGGCGCGACTTACGCCAATGGGGCTGAAGTGAATATCCGCAGTCTTAAAACGAGCTTCTTTGATGCCTCTTTAGAGATTCGTGATATCGAAGTCACAGACAAAGCGGCCCCCACCCAGAACGTCGTGCAAATTGGCTCGGTCGACTTTAAGGCTCTCTGGGATGGGCTTTTACGAGGTAAAGTTGTTGTTCCCCTGGCTGCCGTTAAAAATATCATGATTAATACTCCGAGAAAACGCCCCGGTCGCGTTTTACCGATAAAGAAAAGTTCCGAGAGCCAGATGCAATCCCTTCAGTCTCAAGCTTTAGCGGAAACGCAAAAAGTTCTCGACGGTAATATCCTCGGCGATGTGGCCGATGTGCTTCAAGGGACCGACTACAAAGCTAAACTTAAGGAAATGGAAGGACAGCTTAAATCGTCGGAATATATAAAAAAGCTTCAGGCCGAACTTAAAGTGAAAGAGCAAGCTTGGAAAGAGCGCCTCGAAAAACTTCCTAAAAAAGAAGAATTTAAGGCCATCGAAGAGCGCGCGAAAGCCATCAAGGTCGACGGCAAAGATCCTGCCTCCATCCTGAGAGCGGCTAAAGAAGTGGATGCACTTTACAAGGATGTCGATGCCAAAGTAAAAATGGTCAAAGAGTCCAAAGACTCTCTCAATTCGGATTTAAAACAGTATAAAAATCTTTACGGAGATCTCAAAGCTCAAGTGGATCAGGACTTAAACGATCTCGGTGGTAAATTGGGTTTACCATCACTTGATCCTAAAGATCTCGCGATGCGCGTTTTTGGACGGCAGTTTGCCTCTCAGATTCAACGCGTGGAAAAATACATGCGCGTCGCCCGCGAGTACATGCCACCGCCCAAATCGGAACGAACCAAAGACGATATTACTCCTCGTGAGCGCGAAGTCGGTAAGAACTATAAATTTCCTAAAACCAAGGGCTACCCCCTTCTCTGGATTCAAAAGACGGAAGTGTCTTCGAAATCTTCGGAAAGTGGTTTCTCTGGGGATATTTCGGGAGTCCTTCTCAATATCACAACCGAGCCTCGCCAAATTGGTTTGCCTATGGAAGCCAAACTCTCAGGCCAGTTTCCTAACAGCAACATCTACGATGTGGTCCTTCACGCTATTGTCGACTACACAACGGATAACCCTAAGGAAACAGGTTTGATTAAAGTGGGCGCCTTTCCGCTAAAGGACGTCGTGCTCTCTGACTCGAGTGATGTTAAGTTTGGTTTCTCCGAAGCCAAAGGTTCCTCTGATCTCAAGGTGGAATTACAAAACGAAAACCTGCAGATCGATTTCAATGCGGGCTTTGATAAGATTGCTTATCTCGTGGATGCTAAATCTAAAAAAGTTCAAGAGATTCTGACGAATGTTTCCAACAGCCTTGGAGCTCTCACCGTTCAAGGTCGAGCGGGCGGCACCTGGAAAAACTTGGATCTCAGCCTTCGCTCTAACTTGGGAGAACGCCTTCAAGATGCGCTTAAAAACGAATTGAACGCTCAAGTCGCTCAGTTAAAACAAAAATTGCGTGCTGAGATCGAAGGCAAAGTCGCTCAAGAAAAAGAAAAACTTTTGGGCGATGTAAAGCAGTTCGAAGACAAATATGGAGTGTCTCTTAAATCTCAAGAGGACGCGATGAACTCTCTTAAAGCGAAACTCGACGAGGAGAAAAAGAAAGCCACCAGTAAGCAAACAGATAAGCTGAAAGACGCCGGAAAAGATCTCCTGAAAAAATTTAAATTCAAATAATCTGAAAGCCAGGCCACCGCCTGGCTCTTTGGCATCTGACGCGCCACATTTCGATATGACGATCGAAACAGACAACTCCTATGATTGTGACGGAAATGGCGTACGATTTCGAAAAACAACTCAGCGGAAGAAAAATCTTTGTCACCGGCCATTCGGGATTTACCGGAGGCTGGGCAAGTCTGTGGCTTAAAACCATCGGTGCTGAAGTTTACGGATATTCGCTAGAACCGGAAACGAGTCCTTCATTTTTCCACGATCTCGGATTACAAGATCAGGTCCATTCCAGGTTTGGTGACATTTGCAATCCAGATCAACTCGCCGGAGCTCTTCAAGAATTTCAGCCAGAACTTATTCTTCACCTGGCTGCGCAACCATTAGTCCTAAAATCGTATCGTGATCCCCTTCACACGTTTTTAGTGAATTCTCTCGGCACTGGGCAGGTTCTCGATCAGGCTCGAAAAGTGAAAAGCATCAAAGGTGTCTTATGCGTCACTACAGACAAAGTTTATAAAGACAACAGGGGACTCCAACCCTATCGAGAAAGCGATCCTCTTGGAGGTCACGATCCCTACAGCGCCTCTAAAGCTGCTGCCGAATTAATCATTCAAAGCTATGCTGCATCTTTTTCTTATCTCAAGGGAGAAGGCCCCGCCATTGCAACAGCTCGCGCTGGAAATATTCTAGGGGGTGGAGATTGGTCGGATGATCGATTAATTCCTGACTTCGTCAGGGCTGTCGTCTCTGAAACTCCACTCACTTTGCGCTATCCCGACGCCGTCCGACCCTGGCAAAGTGTACTTGCCGTGGTCCAAGGCTATTTAACGATTCTTGCCGGACTGATCTCACCCCGACCTGGTGATTTCGCAAAAGCTTGGAATCTGGGCCCTAGTGATCAGAATCCACTGACAGTTCGTCAAGTGATCGAATCTCTCAGCGAGGAGTGGATCCGACCAGAACTTAAATATTTGAATCATCCGTTGCCCGAGGCAATGTCCCTCACTCTCGAAAGTTCCATGGCCCAAAGCCAACTTAACTGGCGCCCTACCTGGAATATCGACCGTATTTTGCGAGAAACCGCATGGTGGTATCGAGAATATTATAGAAAAGAACAATCTCCACTATCAATCACCTTAGCTCAAATTGAATCCTGGCGCCGTGAGGGATTAAAATGATCGCTTACGTCATCGGAGCCCAGGGACGCCTTGGACGCGCCATCATCGCTGAAGGGTTTGGTGAAAACTTCGTCTCGCTCGAAAGGAGCGTGTACGAAGACTGGGCCGAGGATGGGGCCGAAAATAAAATCTTAAACTATTTCAAAAAAAAGAAAGCCGAAAATTCTGTGATTTTTGTCACCTCCGGAGTATTGGATCCCCGCCTCCCCGAAGAAGAGCACTTTCGCGTGAATTATTTTTTGCCGAAAAATATAATCCATGGAGCATCTCGATTAGGATTTAAAGTTGTCACCTTTGGAACTGTGATGGAGGACTTCATTCGATCCCGACCCAACTCTTACTTAAAAAGTAAGATCAGGTTAAGAGAGGATGTTGAAAGATTTGCCGCAAAACAATTCCCGGTGTTACATCTTCAGCTCCATACTCTATATGGACTTGAATCAGCTCATCCTTTTATGTTTTTAGGGCAAATGGTCCAATCGATAAAGTCCGGTGTACCCCTAGAGATGACTTCTGGGCAGCAACTTCGCGAATATCATCATTATGCAGATGATGCCAAAGCGATTCGCGCACTCGCCGAAACTTCAATCACAGGCGCACTTCCTCTGAGTCATGGAGAGTCTTTATCTTTAAAAACGATCGCCCAAAATATCTTTCAATTTTTCGAAAAGTCTTCCCTTTTGCATTTAGGAGCGTTACCGGATCCTAAAGAAGAAAATTACCATAAGAAATTTATCCCGAACGAAATTATCGCCCCTATTCGTTTCCGAAAAACCCTGCCCGCATTGACTAAATACATTAAAGATTGCTGTATCAAAGAGGGGTTATGAACGAAAAAAAACCGCTAATAACAATTTCTATACCCATCCTTAACGAAGAAGCAAATCTGAATGCTTTGTACGATCGCCTCGTCAAATTAGGGGAAACCATGCGCGATAGATGCGAGTTGGAATTCCTTTTCTCGGACAATCACTCCGGTGATAACTCATGGCAGATTCTTTCGACACTGTCTCAGCGAGATCCACGAGTTCGTGCCATTCGGTTTTCTAAAAACTTTGGGTTCCAGAGATCGATTCTCGCCAACTATCTGCACGCACGGGGAGATGCTGTTTTACAGATTGATGCGGATCTCCAGGACCCTCCGGAGCTTTTGGAAGATTTTTTTTCCAGTTGGCAGCAGGGATATCAAGTTGTTTATGGTATCCGAAGAAAAAGACCGGAGAACTTCATTTTCCGTTTCCTTCGGCGCTTAGGATGCTGGTTGATTGATAAACTGAGCGATCACCCGATTCCGCCGGATGTGGGGGATTTTCGCCTCGTGGACCGAAAGGTCATTCAAGCGCTTTCCCAGATGAAGACGCCCCACCCTTACTTAAGAGGGATGATCGCAAATTTGGGATTTAACCAAACGGGAATTCCCTACGACCGCTCTGAGCGGAACGCAGGTCAAAGTAAATTTAACGGCTCCCAATTGGTGCGCTTGGGACTCACAGCGATTTTTAATCACTCCACAGTTCCTCTGAGAGCCGCCTCTCTTCTTGGAGTTTTGATTCTTGGATTGAGCGGCCTGGGAGCCATTTATACAACTCTCTTCAAAAATTTCTCCCCAGACACTCCCCACAGTTTCACAAGCCTCCATTTCCTCGTGCTATTTGGGATTGGACTTAACGCCCTGTTAATGGGAATCATTGGCGAATACCTGCTGCGAATCTACCTACTCCTTCGTGGGGAACCCATCGCCATCGTGCAGGAAAGTTTAAATATGAACTCAAAGGACATCAAACTTTGATAGGGAGTTCAACGTTATGAAACTAGTTATACTTGCTGGAGGACACGGCACTCGGATCTCCGAAGAGTCCGACGCCAAACCCAAGCCCATGGTGGAAGTGGGTGGCAGACCACTATTATGGCACATCATGAAATGGTATTCTTCCCATGGAATTAATGATTTTGTGATTTGCTTGGGCGACAAAGGTTACATTATTAAGGAATTCTTTTTTAATTATTATCGTCACATGTCTGATCTGCGGATCGACCTCAAAACCGGTGATCACCAGATCCTGAACAACCAGGCGGAAGACTGGCGGGTCACTCTCGTCGACACAGGCAAACAGACGATGACCGGAGGACGCCTTAAGCGCGTCGCCCCCTACCTAGGAAACGACACATTCTGCATGACTTATGGCGATGGGCTCTCTGATATTAATATCACCGCAGAAATTGCGTTTCATCGGAAGCATGGGAAGTTGGCCACCGTGGCCGCCGTACAACCCTCCGGACGATTTGGAGTTTTAACTATTAACGACAAGAACCAAGTCACGCGCTTCGAAGAAAAACCCAACCACGACATCGGCTGGATCAACGGAGGATTCTTCGTCCTAGAGCCCAAGGTGATTGACTACGTGAACGGAGACGAGACCTCCTGGGAAGGAGACCCTCTCGCGAGATTAGCCTCCGAGGGACAATTGGGCGCCTTCCACCACACAGGCTTTTGGCAACCCTGCGATACTCTCAGAGACAAACGCGTCCTGGAGACCATCTGGGCCAAAGGCAACGCCCCCTGGAAAATCAACTAACAAAAACCTCGTTGCTTGAGAAGACGTATTATTTAAAATCCCCTGCTCCAAAATAAAAAAGCCAGGTTAAAGCCTGGCTTTTAAGATTTGATCGTCTAATCTACAACTTATTACTTCGCCTTACGAGCGCGAGAAACACCCTGGATCTCTCTTTTTAAATACTCCTCTTGGAGTTCCAATACAAAATTTGTGAACTCAGACGCGTTGAGGTTATAAAGACGGACGAGGACTCTCAATGCCTTCATTGGTGGCGCACAAAGACCGCGTTCAAAATTCGAAACAAATTGAGGTGTTGAATACTTTAATTTATCAGCCACTTGCTTTTGCGATAAACCTGCATCTACCCGCTTAACTCTAAGATATTCGCCCAGCTTTTTGCTGATGCCTTCTGATGAAAACATGATGATCCTCCGAATGAAGCTTTGACCATATTAAAAATTGTGGAAAGTAGCAAGGAACATATGAAATCTATTTAGTTTTTCTAATGGAGGTGAATAGCCTAAAACCTTTATCCACCCAAACCGCCAACAATGTGGAGTGATTCGATCCGACTGAATGGCGTGCCAACCGTCTGCAATGATAAAGTTGGTCTACTGGACCAGAGATAAAGTTGGAAAACTTCCGAGCACCGGTTCTTGACGACCGACGATATCTACCGCAGAAACGACAGCATATGCCGCTATTCTGCCACTCGAATCGGTGAGTGGTGCAATCAATTTATGAACACAATTCAGCTTAAAGAGCTCAAGTGACCCTTTTTCCAACAGATAATTATTAATGTTGGCTTGAAATACCGCTGCCTTTTCTTGGCTGAGGGCAGCACCTATCTTCTCTATGCACTCTTCGAAAGCCTGTGGATCTCGAATATAGCGGGCAGGCCAGGGAACGCAAAAAATTTGCTCAATCGTGTGGGAAATAACCTCCATTGAATTTAAATTTCTCCAAATTTGAATATGATTGAGATCATAAATTTCGATGCAATCCCCTTGCGTTAAATAGCTCAGAAAATCAGAGGGGGGCTTGAGTTTTAAAAGTTTAAATGCGGACCATAAGGCGACTGAGTCATTTGAAATAATTTCACCGCTGCTCAGAACCTGCTCCAACGATGTATTATAAAAATTGAGAAGTTCCAGTGCGTTCTTCTTCAAATTTTCTTCGAGAGAGGAAAAGTGCGGAAGCGTAGAATCGCTATACGGTCGCCGGTAAACACCGGCTGTTCTTAAAATTGAACTTAACTTTTCTGCAGATAATTTAAAATGACTCTCAAAGGTGATACTGTCTGTGTTGCCTGATGCCCGAATTACTTCATTTATCATATCGATAGCCCCTGTAGACGTACTTTCAGAGGCTATCTAATTACAAGATTCTGTCAATTTAAAAATGAGGGCTTGTCAAACCTACGCAACATCTCTTCTTTGACCAGCGTCGGATTTAATCCTTTCGAGGACTCTCCCATACTGCCGACAATAACTTACCGTACTCATCGCCACCAAATTTAAATCATTGGAATCTAATAGTTTTATCGAAGAAAAAGCCTTATCCAGATGGTCGGGATCTTCCGCCGAATGCACTTTAAGAAAGTTTGCAGACTTGGGCCCATGAGTCGCTTTGACTTCGTTATAAATCCACTCTCCAAAGTTGACAGCCACGCCCTCTAACGCCAACACCCAGCCAAATAAGCCGATGGGCGATGCCGCTGGTGAAATCCAATAATATAACGATCGGTGAAACATGTACATTTCGTCGGTGATCTCAATTTGATTCATGTTTTTCCCCAATCCTCGCACATCTAATTCTAGCAATTTTTCGTGACCTAATTCTTCAGCCGAATGCTTAATGAATCGATTGGAAAAAGACGTAAGGTGGCGAGGCATGGTTCCCCCCGCAAGAGCCAGAACTCGCGTCGAGTTTGCCACATACTCATTACTATTAGCTAACCAGCCAGCGTAGGCATCCTTATCCTGCCATGGGAAGGATTTAATAATATCTCCCAACATGCTCTGTTCTGTATCGAAAATTTTTCTTAGCTTTGCAAATTCCATTTTACGCTCCCTAAGCCGCCGTTTTGTTAGCGGATAATTTTTGAGTTAAATTTCTATTGTCCCATAATCTTTTTATTAATGAAGCCATCTGAGGATCCGGAAAAACCTTTACCGAATTTTTCGTATTCACAACAACCGCACAAGGAATCCCGCAGATTTCGATTTGTCCGTGTTGAGAAAAGCCGTACTTTGAGCAGATATCATCGACGTGAATATCCATTCGCGGAGTCCCAAAGGAATAACGGACATCTGATTCTTTAAATGCCTCTTGAGTCAGGCCTATAAGGACCTTCCCAAAGCCTGGCATTCGTTTACGCCATCTTGGCGTAGCGCAAATATACTCGGTCGTCATAAATGAATCGTTAGAATTCAGAATATCAAGAGATCGAAAATTGCTGACATACTTGCAATAGCTATAAACAGGATATTGAAGATCATAAAAATTATAAATGGCTATTGCCGCGACATCTAAACCCTCGTGAAGTACTAGAACATTTTGAGCGTTGAAAAACGAATCGCTATAAAAACCATTTGGGAAAATGAGATCTTGCCAAGTACTCTGCCAAAGTACAAAGGCTCGATCATAAAGATCAGTCGCCGTCGTATTAAATTCTCTACGGCCACTCAGCACCGTACATTCTAAAAAATTTTCCGCTTTAATTTCTTGCACTTTAAGCCCCAGCACAAAGTGTATCGATAAACTAAAGATGTATTCATCAAAATATTAATTAGAAATTGTTTATATCGTCTTAAGTCAAGTTTACAGGTGCTTAATGGGTTCAAATTTAAGGATCGCACGCGACTTTGGTTTGCTACGAAAGATGAATAAGACTACCAATTATTAAGCGTCCTTAACGGAAGTTGATTTATAAAATGTGATTTCGCCGAATCTGCAACGATTATAACTTTTACTTGGACTTGGTTTTCTTACGGTAACGGGACTTATCAAACAGGAGGGTTTTTAGATAGGACAAGTGGTCTTCCTGGATAATATCGATGACCTCGTTGGGGTTCAACTTGAGTAGATAGATGATTTTGTCTAGCTTTTCTAGGGGCACCGGGCACATGCCGCGCTCCATGTTGGAAATGTACTGACCGTTTCGATAGCCTAACTTCAATCCCAATTCTTTTTGGGACATCAATATTTTCTCACGTTTGAGTTTAATAAAAAGGTTCAGCTGATTGGGCTTTGATCCACTACGCATGATTACTTCCTCTCAACTCCAATAGATATAACGAGATCGTGCAAGGTTTGCGAGGAGCTCAACTCAAAATTCAATTTATCTAACTTGGATGTTGGTTACAGGGCGCAACCTTCTCTAATCTTTAGAGAAAATTCAATGGATAACAGGTGGCGAAATCCCAACGGGCGGAAACCGCCCGCTAAAGAGTCTTTTTAAACGTCTCGACCTTATCACAATCAGATTCTAGTCTTGATCGTCTTGACCCGCATCGACATTCACGATCTCACACTGAACTTTTCCGTTCAATACAGTTTCTTTAACTGTAACGAAAACGATGTAGCTGAGATCGTTAAAGTAAATGATGGCTTCATCAGTTCCATCCGTGACGAGTTCCTGCAGATCGAACCCCCCATAGACTTCGGCGGAATCCACAACTCCATTAATGTCACCGTTTTTATCGACGGTGTAATGGAGATCCGCGGCCGGCTGTTCTTTTTCCAAGTAATCTATCACCGCACGCGTACCGGCTTCGATGCACGGCTTGCTGAGGTTGTCCAAGGCTAAAGCCTGCACGGATAGAATCCAAAATGATACAAAAAGTAGAGTTATTCTCATGTCGTCTCCTTCGGGCGAGTGCCCATTTTGAGATAACCTACCCTGCCGAATTGGCCTTGAGGATGAAAACGAGGACCGGATGAAAAAAGGATTTTTGAACCGACCGTAGGGCGGCAAAAAATACAACTACAGAGGCTGACCTTCAACCAATTGCCCAAAATACATCATGGCATCTTCCGCGGCCCAATTGCGAGTGCCCACAATCTTCTTTAAAAGCTTCCCGTTGCGATCAAATATGAAAGACTCTGGTAGCTTGCCTACCTTGAATAAACGCATCAGCTCCTGCTTCTCGTCCCAATACAGGCGAATGTTTGGAGAAGAGTCGAGATCGAAAGCTTTTGCGAAAACGGCAATATCCTCCGTGGAGGAATCCGAAGAGATGGCGATAAACTCGATGTGGTCCTTATAAGCGTTGACCAGTTTCACCATCGAAGGAAATTCTTCAGCGCAGGGTTCGCACCATGTGGCCCAGAAATTAATGATATAGATTTTATTTTTAGGAAGCTCATGAAAGTTGCTCTCGTTGCCCTTCACGTCGACCAATTTAAAGCCGGGGAGCTCAAAAAAGCTGTGATTTTCGAGAAACTCCATCAATTGAAAAGACTCAGGACTCACATCGGTTGTCAATTTGGACGACAATAGCGTCCATCCCGTCATCAAAAATAAAAAAGCCGCCACTGTCACCAGTGCGGCTTTTATTTTTTTCTTCCCCGGTAATACCATCGGAGAAATTACTTCGCGTTAGCGCGTTGAACTCTGCGAGCTTCGCCAGCCATCTTCGTCACTTTACGAACACGAGCTAGAGTCGCTACTGCATTTTTCTTCGTGCGATACTTTTGAGCTTCTGCAGGAGTCATCTCTACGACTTTTTTCTTACGCTTTTCATCTTTCGTTACGACTTTGATCTTACGATCAGCGTAAGTCTTAGCGTCGAAGTCCACGAACTCAATGAATGCCTGAGGAGCGCAATCACCCATACGATTGTTCAACTTAAGAACACGAGTGTAACCACCTGGGCGGTCTTTAAAGCGCACAGAAAGATCTGTAACGATCGTTTCTACCGCGTCTTGGTTCGGATAACGTGCTAACAACAAACGACGTGCGTGAAGAGTTCCTGCCTTACCGACAGTGATAGCTCTTTCTACGTGACGACGAAGTTCTTTGGCCTTAGCAAGAGTCGTCTTAATTCGACCATCTCTTACGAGGTTAACAACCAAGCCTTTAATTAAGGCTTGTCTTTGCTGGGTCCGACGACCGAAATATGCCGTTTTTCTTCTGTGTCTCATAACTCAATTCCTTCAACTAAAAATTACTGTTCGTTGCGAGGGGCACCTGCGTTGGGATTCCAACCTGCAGGAGGCCAACCATCAATCTTCATTCCAAGACCAAGACCCATATCCACAAGGATTTCTTTAATCTCGTTCAATGATTTTCGACCGAAGTTTTTTGTTTTTAACATTTCAGCTTCTGAACGTACGACCAACTCACCGATGTAGCGAATGTTTGCATTCTTTAAGCAGTTCGCACTGCGAACAGAAAGCTCAAGATCATCTACAGAGCGGAAAAGGTTGTCGTTAAGAACTGGATTGCGTTTTTCTTCTTTTTCTGTCGTAGGTTCAACCGCTTCGTCGAAAGTCACAAAAACTTGGAGTTGCTCTTTCATGATTTTCGCAGCTAATGCCACTGACTCTTCTGGCTTAATAGAACCATCCGTCCAAACTTCGAGAGTTAAAGAATCGTAATCTGTCTTTTGACCCACGCGAGCGTTAGAAACATTGTAGTTCACGCGACGGATTGGAGAGAAAATCGCATCGAGAGTGATTGCTCCCACAGCTGTCGATTTTTCTTCGATCTCTTCAGCAGGAACATAACCGCGTCCGTAAGCGACGGTTAATTCCGCTTCGAACTTCGCATTCCCACCAAGAGTCGCAATGTGCTGCTCAGGGTTTAGGACTTCGATTTTGTCATTCAATTGGATGTCTGCTGCCGTGACTTTGCCCGAACCGTTTTTAGTGATTTTGATCACTTGAGGCTCAGTCGCGTACTGACGGAAGCGAACTTGTTTAAGATTCAAGATAATGTCGGTTACGTCTTCCATAACATCGGGCATAGTCGAGAACTCATGCAAAACATTATTGAAACGCACAGTAGTGATGGCAGAACCCATCATAGAGCTCAATAGAACTCGGCGCATAGAGTTTCCGATAGTAATTCCATAACCGCGCTCAAGCGGTCGAACCGTGAACTTACCATAGGTGGGAGTTAATGAATCTGTATCTACCTCAATCCCTTTAGGTGCGATCAGATCTCTCCAAAATTTATAATAATGCTCTTGTTGCATTGTCTCTCCTGTGAAAAGAAAAAAAATTAAACGCGTCTTCTTTTGGGCGGGCGGCAACCATTATGAGGGACAGGTGTAATGTCTCTCATAGAAGTCACGCGCAAACCCGCATTGGCCAATGCACGAATCGCGGGCTCGCGACCAGCACCAGGACCATTCAACAAGACGTCTACGGACTTCACGCCTTGCTCAATAGCTTTCTTCGCAGCATCTTCTGCAGCTAACTGCGAAGCAAAGGGAGTTCCCTTACGGCTGCCTTTAAAACCTAACATGCCTGAGCTTGACCAGCTAACAGTGTTTCCAGAGGGATCAGTGATCGTGATGATCGTGTTACCGAACCCAGCTTGTACGAAACATTTTCCAACTGGAACGTTCTTTTTCGTCTTCTTCTTAACAGGTTTATTTTTTTGATCTGCTTTATTTGTATTTGTTTCTGTAGCCATCTCAATCTCTTCCTTACATCACTGCTTTTTTCTTGTTAGCAACTGTCTTACGAGGACCTTTTCTGATACGCGCGTTACTGCGTGTTCTCTGACCACGAACAGGTAAACCTTTTTTGTGGCGAGAGCCTCGGTAAGTACCAAGATCGATCAAACGCTTGATGAACATCGCCGTTTCACGACGTAAATCACCTTCGATTTTAAATTGGGCTTGAATCATATCTCTGAGTTTAGCAACATCATCATCTGTTAACTCATGAGTTCTTTTTGATGCTGGAAATTTCATTGCTGCGCAAAGGTCTTGCGCTCTTTTGCGACCGATTCCGTAGATATAAGTCAAAGCGACTTCAACACGTTTGTTTTTTGGAATATCGATACCCGAAATACGAGCCATAATTAACCTTGCCTTTGCTTATGCTTAGGGTTTTCACAAATAACGCGGACAACTCCACGGCGTTTTAGCACTTTACACTTATTACAAATTTTCTTGACAGATGCGCGAACTTTCACCTGTAACCTCCGAATTTAGCCAGATCGGCAAACTTAGCACTCACAAACTATGCCAGTCCAGCTAATTTTTAATAAAATTTTGAATCTTTTTGAAGACGTCTTCAGTCGTCCCCACCCCGTCTACCGAGGCAAATAAACCCTTATCTTTGTAGTAGTCTTTCAATGGTGCCGTTGATTTTTCATAGGCTTCCAGACGGGTTTTAATCGCCTCAGAAGAATCGTCTTTTCGCTGGTACACTTCACCGCCGCAACGATCACAAGTGCCTTCCGTTTTGGGAGGGTTATTTGTGGCGTGGTAGACGGCTCCGCAGTTTTTACACACCCGGCGGCCCGACAATCTTTCCATCAATGTTTCATTGGGAACTTCTAAAAAGAGAGCTTTAGTAATAGGACGAGCCCCCACCTCGTGAATTTGTTGGCCGAGAGCCTCGGCCTGAGGGGTAGTTCTAGGAAATCCATCGAAAATATAGTCGATTTCCTTATTTTTTTCGATCACTTCGCGAACCATTCCGATAACTATAGCGTCCGGGACTAGTTTCCCGGCGTCCACGTAGTTTTGGGCTTCGATACCCAATGGAGTTTTATTTTTCATGGCTTCACGAAAGAGATCTCCCGTACTGATGTGGGACATCTGTAGGGTTTGAATCATAAGTTGAGATTGGGTCCCCTTGCCGGCGCCAGGAGGCCCGAAGAGGACCAGGCTCAAAAACTAACCCTTCTCCCCGTTCGACGAGGACGTTGGGCCGCTTTGATCATCGATTCGTATCGATAAGCGTTGATCTTTTCGATCAGTTGAAGGGCCACACCTGCAAGAATCAGAACGCTTGTTCCACCGAAGTAGAAGGGCACGTTAGCTGAGCTCATAAGGAGAGTTGGCATAATACAAATCACACAAAGATAAATCGATCCACCGACATTCAGGCGCGACATCACCGTTCGGAGATAATCCGCAGTGCTTTTTCCAGCGCGAATTCCAGGAATGAATTTTCCGGATTTTTTCAAGTTATCGGCCATTTCATCCGGAGGCATCACGATTTCTGTATAGAAAAAGCTAAAGAACACCACGAGAATCACAAACGCGATGTTAAATACAGCTCCTGTTGGAGAGAAATAGTTCTGTAAATTTTGAACCCAGGCGGACTGAGAAAACGACGCTAATGTCGCCGGGAATCCTAAGATTGCGAATGCGAAGATCGGAGGCAACACTCCACACAAGTTGATCTTGAACGGAAGGTAGCTGCCAAGCATTTGAGGCGCTCGTCCCCCGGCACCCTTCTGCGAGAGATGGATCGGGATTCGACGTTGGGCCACTTCGATATAGATAATGGCTCCCAAAACGAGGAACATAAAGGCTAAGAGAGCAAGAACAAGGGGTCCACTCATTTGACCGCTGCTGACCATGCTCCAAAGGTTCATCGCGCCCGTGGGAATCCCCGCCGCAATCCCTGCGAAAATGATCATACTTGCACCTTCACCGAGACCTTTTTCGGAGATCTGTTCACCGAGCCACATCACGAAGCATGTGCCGGCAGTGAGAGTGACAATGGTGAGGAGTTGAAAAGGAACAATCCCAATTTGCCCGAGGAAAACCGGTTGTCCCGCAGTTTCGCGACCAACGAGGAGATTTGATAAACCCCACGCCTGGAAAACCGCAAGAACCACTGTACCCCAACGAGTGTACTGTTGGATCTTTTTACGTCCAGGTTCGCCTTCTTTCTTGAGAGCTTCAAGATAAGGAACCATGGAGGTTAATAATTGAAAAATAATTGAACTTGAGATGTAAGGCATAATTCCGAGAGCAAAAACACTAAATTGATTGAGTGCTCCTCCGGTAAAGGTATTGAAGATACCAAAGAGGCCTTTTTGGCTTGAGAAGAACGTTCTCGCGACATCGATATTCACGCCCGGGGTGGGAACGTGAATTCCTAGTCTATAGATCAGTAAACAAAACAGTGTGAAGAGAAGTTTTTTCTGTAAATCTTGGTTGTTGATGACGTTCTCAGATGCCACGTTTAGATAACCTCAGTCTTTCCACCAGCCTTTTCAATCATCTCTTTAGCTTTCCCGCTAAACTTATGCGCTTTGACAGTCACTGGCTTTTCTAGTTTTCCATTGCCTAATACTTTTAATAGACAATTTTTGCCCATGACGCCCGCTTTAACAAGCACATCAGGTGAAATTTCTGATCCATAACGGCTGAAGTCAGAAAGATTTAAAATTACGTATTCTGTTTTGAATTGGTTGTTCGTGAAACCGAACTTTGGAAGACGACGAACGAGAGGAGTTTGACCACCCTCGAAGCCTCGACGAACTCTACCGCCAGTTCTTGCTTTTTGACCCTTGTGGCCTTTTCCAGCAGTACCGCCATGGCCAGAGCCATCGCCGCGACCGACGCGTTTTCTGTAATGTGTTGAGCCTGGGGCTGGTTTTAGCTGATCTAACATAGTCGTCTCCGTTTATTTACTTCTTGGCAGCTGTCTTAGTTGTAGCAGCGCCTTCAACAGTTACTTTTACTAAATGTTGAACTTTTAAAATTTGTCCACGCATTGCCGGTGTGTCGTTTACAACCACTTCAGAGTTTGTTCGACGTAAACCGATGCAACGCACAGTTTCACGCTGAGTTTCTGAGCAACCGCGCATTCCTTTAATTAATTTCACTCGAAAAGTCTTTGCCATACCAACCTACTTTATTTGTAAGTGTTGAGAAGAACGTTCCCTTGGAGTTGGCGTAAGCCATCCAAAGTGGCACGAACCGCATTGTGGGCGTTACGTGTACCGATTCTCTTAGTTAAAATATCTTTAATACCTACGGACTCAAGAACTGCACGAACAGCTCCACCTGCGATAACTCCAGTGCCAGGGGCTGCCGGGCGAAGGATAATCGAAGTGGCTCCGAACTTACCGATCACTTCGTGAGCGATAGTGCGACCATCGACAAGAGAGACTCCATGGAGGTTCTTGCGAGCTCCGCGAGTGGCCTTACCGATAGCTTCTGGAACTTCACCGGATTTACCAGTGCCGAAACCAAAGCTTCCGTTGCTGTTACCAACAACGACAAGAGCTGCGAATGAAAATCTTCGTCCACCCTTAACAACTTTAGCGACTCGTCTTACGTTCACTACTTTTTCTTCAAATTCAGATACTTGTTGTTCTTGCATTTTTTTTCTTCTCCCTAGAAGTTCAATCCGCCCTCACGAGCGCCGTCAGCAACAGATTTCACACGTCCATGATAGATATATCCACCACGATCAAAAACTACCTTATCAATATTTTTAGCTTTAGCTTTTTGAGCGATCACTTTGCCCACTTCAAAAGCTAAATCTTTTCCCGCTTTTTTGTCTTTCACATCAACAAGAGAAGACGCAGAAGCAATCGTAGTTCCATCGATATCATTTACCAACTGAACATAGATATTTTTTAAACTTCTAAAAACGCAAAGACGAGGACGCTCGTCAGTTCCATTAATTTTTTTGCGAGAACGAACTTTTTTAACTTTTCTCGACTTTAACTTATGGCTGTTTTTCTTATTTATCGTTAAGCGCACAATTCACCTCTCATCAGCAATGGTCGATTACTTACCAGCCGATTTACCTTCTTTACGTCTAATTACTTCATCCGTATAACGAACACCTTTACCGAGATATGGCTCAGGAGGACGGAATCCTCTGATTTTAGCAGAAACTTGACCAACTAAGGCCTTGTCCGCACCAACTACGAGTACAGTGGTTTGTTTATCAACTTTAATTTCAATTCCATTAGGAATGTCGAACATGATCGGATGGCTGTAACCCAAAGAGAGTTCCAACTTTTTACCGCTCACAGAAGCACGATATCCTACCCCTTGCAGAGTGAGAGAGCGCGTCCAACCTTCAGACACACCCACAACGGCGTTCTTTACTAATGATCTGTAAAGACCATGCAAAGCTTTTGATTCGTTGCTTTCATCTTTTCGAGTCAAGACGATTTGACCGTTTTCGATCTTCGCTTGAATTTGCTTTCTCATTGGGACTGTCATCGTTGTCTTAGCGCCTTTAACAATAACGTCATTGTTAGGGCTAATTGTGACATTCACCTTTGAATCAAACTTAACTGGGTTTTTACCAATCCTAGACATTTTCCACCTACCAAACAGTACAAATCAATTCGCCACCGAGGTTCTGCTTTTTCGCATCTCCCCCGCTCATCACGCCCTTACTTGTGCTCACAACCGCAAGACCATATCCTGATCTTACATTCGGAACATTTTCAGAATTCACGTAATAACGACGACCTGGGCGACTCATGCGGCGAAGACCAGTAATTCTAGCTACACCGTTGTCACCATAGTTTAAATACACACGCATAATTCCTTGTTTCCCATCCTTAACTACTTTGTAGTCAGTGATGTAATCTGCCTTCTTAAGAACAGCGACGACAGCTTCTTTAAATTTAGAAGCAGGCACGTCCACCTTCTCGTGACCAGCAGTTGAACCATTTCGAATTACTGTTAATAAATCACCAATAACGTCCACTTTATACTCCTACCAGCTGGCCTTGATTACGCCAGGAATGAGACCTTTGCTGGCTAAATTACGGAAACAAATACGACACATTTCGAATTTTCTCAGGAAAGCTTTTGGTCTTCCGCAGATTTTACAACGGCTATGAGCACGTGTTGAAAACTTCGGTGTTCTTTCTGACTTAACGATCATTGCACGACGAGCCACTCATTCCTCCTGATTATTTTCTAAACGGAAAGCTAAAAGCATCAAGCAATGCTTTACCTTCAGCGTCCGTTTTTGCACTAGTACAAATAGTAATATTCATTCCGCGAACTTTATCTACTTTATCGTAGTTAATCTCAGGGAATACAGTTTGTTCTTTAAGACCCATGTTGTAGTTTCCGCGACCATCAAAACCACGTGAAGGTAATCCACGGAAGTCACGAACGCGAGGAAGAGCCACAGTGAGCAAACGATCTAAGAAAGACCACATACGATCGCGGCGAAGAGTCACAGTCACGCCGATGGGCATGTTTTCGCGAAGCTTAAAGTTCGCGATCGATTTTTTTGATTTAGTAATCACGGCTTTTTGGCCCGCGATAGTGGTGATCTCATCAGAAGCCGTCACCAACACTTTAGCGTTTTGAACAGCGTCTGAGTTACACTGGTTGATCACGATCTTTTCGAGACGTGGAACCTGCATAATGTTATCAATGCCCAACTCTTTCATCAGAGCGGGAATCATTTCCTTTTTATATTTTTCTTGAAGACGATTCACAACATACCACCTATTAAATAACTTCCGGAGCTAGAGAAACGATCTTTACGAATTGCTTCGCACGGAGCTCTCTTGCCACTGGTCCAAAGATACGAGTACCGATTGGCTCTTTTGATGCATTGATCAAAACTGCCGCGTTGTCGTCGAATTTAATGTAGCTTCCGTCAGGACGCTTAATTCTTTGGATTGTTCTTACGATCACAGCTTTTGCCACTTCGCCCTTTTTAATTTTGGACGTCGGCATTGCCGATTTCACAGAAACGACGACGATATCGCCGATCGATGCTGTTCTTCTCTTAGAGCCACCTAGAACCTTGATGCACATAACTTCTTTTGCACCAGAGTTGTCGGCAACGCGCATTTTCGATTGCTGCTGAATCATATCTTACTCCTGGCCTTTATTAGCTTTTTCAACCACTTCGGCCAACATCCAACGTTTATTTTTGCTCAATGGACGAGTCTCGTAGATACGAACTTTGTCGCCTTCTTTAGCTTGGTTCGTCTCATCGTGTGCTTTGAACACAGTCGTCTTACGAATTAATTTTTTATATTTAGGATGAGTCACGGTACGATAAATTTGGACAGAAATTGTTTTGTCCATTTTATCGCTAAGAACCGTACCGATTTCTTCTTTACGGCGACCGCGATTATCTACGTTTAAGTTTTCTTTAGCGCTCATGGATTAGTACCTCTTGTTTTGACTGAAAGAACAGTTTTCAAGCGAGCAACATCTCGGCGCATAACACGAATAGATGCAGGGTTTGAAAATTGACCCATAGAATTCTTCATTCTAGCTTGAAAGCTCTTTTCTTTAAGTTCGCGAATCTTTTTATTGAGATCTGTCGGAGAAAGATCTTTGAAATCTGCGTACTTCATAAATTATTTCTCCCTCGCGATGAAACGACACTTGAATGGCATTTTGTGCCCTGCAAGTCTAAATGCTTCCGCCGCTTGTTCTCTAGTTACACCGTTAATTTCAAACAAAATAGTTCCTGGCTTTACAACAGCGACCCAGTACTCTGGGTTACCTTTACCAGATCCCATACGTACTTCAGCCGGCTTCTCAGTAACTGGCTTGTGTGGGAAAACGCGGATCCAAACTTTACCACCGCGTTTGATTGAACGGCTGATTGCGATACGTCCTGCTTCTAACTGGCGAGCTGTAAGCCAACCGTTCGTCGTCGCTTTAAGACCGAAATCACCGTAAGAAAGATTGGCTGCTCTTGAAGCAAGGCCCTTCATCTTACCTTTATGTTGTTTTCTCCATTTTACACGCTTAGGACTTAACACGACCCGCCTCCTCAGCCTCACGAGTAGAAAGTACGTCACCTTTGTAGATCCATACTTTCAATCCAATGATTCCATATGATGTCAATGCTTCTGCTGTTCCGTAATCAATATCTGCTCTTAATGTGTGAAGAGGAACGCTCTTCTCTGTGTACCACTCGGTACGAGCGATTTCCGCTCCATCAAGACGACCAGCAACTTGTACTTTAATTCCACGAACGCCACTGCGAACACCCGATGCGATCGCTTTTTTCAAAGCACGTCTCCAAGATACACGTTTTTCCAATTGGAGAGCGATGTTCTCAGCAACGAGTTTTGAGTCCATGTCGGGCTTACGAACTTCTTCCACTTTTAAAGAAACTTTGCTCGTCGTTAGCTTTTGTAATTCGAGAGCCATGGAATCCATTCCAGCGCCTTTTTTCCCGATAACAACACCAGGACGAGCTGTGTAGATAAGAACTCTTAAATTTTTATGAGCGCGCTCAATTTCGATTTTAGAAATACCGGCGTGCTTTAACTTTTTCTGTAAGTAATTTCTGATTTTGATGTCTTCGTGAAGTTGAAGAGCATAAGTAGGTCCGTTTGCGAACCAACGAGAGTCCCAAGTTCTAATGACGCCTAATCTGAATGATATTGGATTAACTTTTTGTCCCACTAATTACCTCTCGTCGAGAATCACGCTAATGTGACTCATACGTTTTTTAATTTCTGTTGCACGGCCTTGTGAACGAGGGATGAAGCGCTTAATAACTGGGCCTTCATCTACAAAAATCGTTTTTACATAAAGATTGTCGACGTCGATCACTTGCTTCACTTCGGCGTTAGCCACAGCGGATTCAACAAGCTTCTTAACCATACGACCCGCTTTTTGATTATGAAAAGCGAGGATTCTCATCGTTTCATTGATCGACTTTCCGCGGATCATATCGACGACAAGACGGGCTTTTTGAGCACCAATTCTTCCAAATCTGAGTTTAGCTTTCACTTCCATTTTACACCTAAGCCTTAGCTACTTCTTTAGTCTTGTTCTCAGAGTGGCCTCTGAAAACACGAGTGGGAGCAAATTCCCCAAGTTTATGGCCAATCATATTTTCTGTAATGTGAACTACAGGAAATTTCGACGTGCCGTTGCTGATAGAGAACGTCAATCCCACCATGTCTGGCAAGATTGTTGAACGACGTGACCAAGTTTTAATAACTTTTTTATCACCAGTCTCAAGAGCCTTAGCTACTTTTTTAGCCAAGTGATCATCGATAAATGGACCTTTTTTTAATGAACGTGCCACTCTCTACCTCTACTTCTGTCCGCGACGTTTAATGATATATTTATCAGTCGCCTTGTTATGTCTAGTTTTAAAGCCCTTACAAGGTTGGCCCCAAGGAGTCACAGGGTGATGTCCTTTACCAACCCCTTCACCACCACCCAATGGGTGATCGATCGGGTTCATCGCCATACCACGAACAGTTGGGCGTTTACCTTTCCAACGATTACGACCGGCTTTACCGATCTGAATGTTTTCGTTGTCGGTGTTACCCACTTGGCCAATGGTCGCGCGGCAAGTAGAGAGAACTTCTCTCACTTCGCCTGAAGGCAATTTAATTTGTGCAAATTTATCAACGCGTCCAACGAGAGTCGCTGCCGCTCCCGCACCGCGAGACATCTGTCCACCTTTTCCAGGGCGCAATTCCACGTTGTGAATCACTGTACCTACCGGAATCATTGAAAGTGGAAGACTGTTTCCTGGAAGAATATCTGCTTTGTCACTCGATAAAACAGATGAACCTACGTTCAAACCTACCGGTGCAAGAATATAGGCTTTGTCGCCGTCGGCGTAAGAAAGAAGAGCGATACGGCAAGTGCGGTTCGGATCGTACTCGATCGCAACCACTTTTGCTGGAACATCCAGTTTTTGTCTTTTGAAATCAATAACGCGATAACGGCGCTTGTGTCCGCCACCTTTGTGACGAATAGAGATTTGTCCGTGATTCGAGCGCGCACCTTTACGACGGCGTGGTTCCGTGAGTGATTTCTCCGGAGTCGTTTTAGTGATCTCCGCGAAATCGTATCCCGTCATTCCACGACGGCCGGGGCTGGTCGGTTTATGAAACTTGATACCCATTCTTAAGCTCCCTCAAAGATAGAAATTTTTTGACCGGACGCCAACTTCACAAAAGCTTTCTTTTTGTATTGAGGAGGTCCGAAACGAGCATGTTGTTTTAACCAGCGAGTTCTGTAGCAAGCCGTGCGAACTGCTTGGACTTTTACAGAGAACGCTTTTTCTACTGCTTTTTTAATTTGATCTTTTGAAGCTTCTTTATTCACTTCAAAAACGTAAGTATCGTAGTCGCTATAGGCGCTCGATTTTTCACTGATCAAGGGTTTTTTGATGATTTCGAGTAACATTATTCTACCCCACACTTCGCGATCACAGCGGAAATCGAGTCTTTGGTGAATACCACAGCATCGTACTTCATAAGATCGTAAACGTTCACACCACTCACTGTGTTGTAACGATATTTTTTAAGATTACGAGTCGCGCGAGCGAAGTTCTCGTCTTGTTTTTCACTAATAAGTAAAGCTTTGCTCAAACCGAATTTAGAAAGAACTTTTGAAATCTCTTTCGTTTTACCTTCTTTAGATGTCATTTCATCAACAACAAAGAAGCGGCCCTCTTTATAAAGATGAGAAAGCGCAGTTTTAAGACCAGCTTGTTTCATCGTGCGAGGAAGTTTGTACGCGTAGCTCTTAGGTTGAGGTCCGAACATAGTACCTCCACCTGGCATAAGTGGCGAACGAGTTGAACCTTGACGAGCGTTACCAGTTCCCTTTTGTTTGAAAGGCTTCTTACCGCCCCCGCTCACGAGACCTTTGGTCTTCGTCGCATGAGTCCCTTGACGGCGACTGGCCAACTGCCAACGGACCATCGCGTGTAAAACTTCAACTTTGACTTCGCGCTCGATGATCTCTGAAGGCATTTCTACAGAGCCAACTACTTTTTTATCCCAACCTAATACGTCTATCTTTGCCATTTTTATCTCACTGTTGTTTCAAAAGTCTAACCATCGTGTTGCGGGCACCAGGAACTGGGCCTTTCACCATGATTGTTTTCATTTCAGGATTTACACCCACAACCTGTACATTTCGGATCGAAATGTTTTCGTCACCGAAGTGACCAGGTCCTTTTTTACCGGGAAGTACAAATCCAGGCCATGTTCTTGTTCCTGCAGATCCAGGACGACGGTGGAACTTAGATCCGTGCGATGCAGGACCGCCGGCAAAGTTATGTCGCTTCATTGCACCTGTGAAACCACGTCCTTTGGACTTAGAGGTGATTTTTACGACGTCGCCTTGTTTTAAAGATTCAAGAGAAACGGCTTGTCCGACTTGGAATCCAGAAACGTCGTCCATACGGATTTCGCGAGTTTTAGCAACTCCACCTTCGAGACCTGCTTTAGACGCATGCTTTGTGACTGCTGCAGAAACATTTTCCGCACGACGTCCGCCCATAGCAATTTGAACTGCCGTGTAGCCGTCTTTTTCTTTTGTCTTCACTTGCGTCACTTTCCAGTCTTCTAATTTCAAAACAGTCACTGGAATCATCTCGCCCTCTTCTGTGTAAACAGAAGACATTCCGAGTTTGAAAGCAAAGATACCTGACAACTGCGCATCGCCAGAGGCTTGCGTAGTTTCAGGAGTTGTTGCTTCAGGAGCAGTTTGATTTACTTGTTCTTCACTCATGATAACTCCTATTCCTCAGCCAACTTGATTTCAACATCAACGCCAGCAGAGAGATCTAGCTTCATGAGTTGATCGATAGTTTGTGGAGTTGGCTCCAAAATATCTAAAAGTCTTTTGTGCGTTCGAATCTCGAATTGCTCACGAGATTTTTTATCAACGTGCGGAGAACGCAAAACTGTATAGCGATTAATCTTTGTTGGAAGAGGAATCGGACCAGCAATACGGGCACCCGTTCTGCGAGCTGTTTCTACGATTTCTTTCGTCGATTGATCTAACAACTTGTGATCGAAAGCTTTGAGTCGAATTCTTATCTTTTGACTTTGCATGTGCACGTCCCACTTTCCCTAGCAAATTCAGGGCTTTAGCTTATGTTAAACTATGAAAATTACTGTTCTTTTTTGTAACAGAAGGGGGAGTATGCACCGAAATTCAATAGCTTGTCAAAAAAAAATCTTACTTTTTTTAAGCGTTTACGAGCGAAAACTTTTTCGGGATCGCGGGGCTGGTTAGACCCGTCCAAGACGGGTCAAAATCTCTTTTTGGACCCGATCTGCAACCGGGTGATATTCAAAAAATTTCATGGAAAAAGTACCACGCCCCTGGGTGATCGAACGGACTCCGGTGGCGTAACCGAAGAGTTCGGACAGTGGAACTTCGGCCCAAACCACTTGCAAGTGGCCTCTGACGGAGGTGTTTTGAATTTTTCCACGTCTGGCATTTAAGTCCCCGATAACATTACCTAAAAATTCTTCGGGAACGACAACTTCGAGCTTAAAAAGAGGCTCCATGAGCTGAGATTTGGCCTGCAACATCGCCTCGCGAACCGCTTGAGATGTGGCAATTTTGTAGGCGGCCGGGTGACCATGCTCGGGGTCCACGGCAATGGAAACGATTTTCACTTGGACGCCGGACATCGTGAATCCCGCGAGCACACCGCTTTCCAACGCTTCGCGAGCACCATCTATAACGGCCTGCTTAATTTCTTTGGACACCGCAGGATCTTTGACAATGTTATCAACAAAATTGTCTTGGGCGTTCTCAAACGGCGAAATCTTCACTTCGACTTCGCCCGTTTGGAGTTGTCCCGCCACTTCTCTCTCGAAGCGCTTACGGGCACTCCCCGAACCGAGAATAGTTTCTTTATAGGTGACTTGTGGATTTCCCTGATTCACTTGGACGCCGTATTCGCGCTTTAAGCGATCGACGAGAATGTCGAGATGCAATTCGCCCATTCCCGAGAGGAGCCACTGCCCTGTATCGGGATCTGTCTTTAATAAACTCGAAGGATCTTCTTTTACGAGTCGCTGTAATCCCTCAAGCATTTTTGT
>JAIEOS010000090.1 GCA_019750295.1 Bdellovibrionales bacterium
GATCTATAGTTTTAATAGCCCAGTGAGGTTCTAATGCCGTTAAAGTCCAAATACAAAAAGGTTCTCATTCTCGGAAGCGGACCTATTGTAATTGGACAGGCGTGTGAGTTCGATTACTCGGGAGCGCAAGCGTGCAAAGCTCTTAAACAACTGGGCCTCCAAGTGATCCTGGTCAATTCAAATCCAGCAACGATCATGACGGATCCCGATCTTGCTCACAAAGTTTACATCGAGCCTCTCAAGGCAAATTTCCTCGAAAAAATTATCGAAAAAGAAAGACCCGATGCGCTGATTCCTACATTGGGTGGGCAGACCGCACTCAATCTGGGTTTAGAACTTTCATCCACTGGAATACTTAAAAAATACAATGTGGAAATGATCGGAGCTACTGAGGACGTCATTCGCGCAGCGGAAGATCGTGAAAGATTTCGAAAAATTCTTCAGACCGTTGGTGCGAAATATCCCAAGAGCGAAATGGTGCGTACCTATCAGCAAGGTTTAGAGGCTGCGGAAATCATCGGATTCCCCATCATCTTACGTCCCAACTACACTCTCGGTGGCGGCGGTGGGGGAGTGGCTTACTCTCGCGAAGAGTACGAGCAAATGATTGCGACCGCGCTGGCAGCAAGTCCCACATCCGAAGTCTTAGTCGAAGAAAGTATCCTCGGTTGGAAAGAATTCGAACTGGAAGTGATGCGCGATAGTAATGGCACATTTGTTACCATCTGCAGTATCGAAAATATTGATCCATGTGGAGTTCACACGGGTGACAGTATCACCGTGGCTCCTCAACAAACTCTTTCCGAGCGCGCCTATCAAGATATGCGGGACGAAGCGCGATTGATTCTGAATGCCGTCGGTTTAGAGTGTGGCGGAGCGAATGTTCAGTTTGCGGTGCATCCGGAATCAGGCAAACGCGTAGTGATTGAAATGAATCCGCGGGTGAGTCGCTCTTCGGCCCTGGCGAGCAAAGCGACGGGTTTTCCCATTGCAAAGATTGCCGCGCTCTTGGCCGTGGGCTATTGCCTCGAAGAAATTACGAATGACATTACTAAATCGACGCCGTCCTGCTACGAGCCCGCTCTCGACTATGTGGTGACGAAGATTCCTCGATTTGCCTTTGAAAAATTCACCGGTGCTAAAGATCTACTCACCACGCAAATGAAAAGCGTGGGCGAGGTGATGAGTTTAGGTCGCACCTTTAAAGAGTCTTTTCAAAAAGCGATTCAGTCCTCAGAAACCCATTGCGGCTTCGAAGAAGTCACTTTTTCTCAAGAAAAGCTCGCGTATCCTAACTCGCAGCGCTTGATGCATCTCGGACAAGCTTTCCGCGAAGGTTACTCGATTGACGAGGTCTATCAACTCACACAGATCAACCAATGGTTCCTTCATCAGATTAAAGATATCATCGACTTCGAAAAAGAAATTTCTCAAAAGCCTGAGCTGGATAAAGAATTCTTGCTCAAGGCCAAGCGTTACGGGTTTTCCGATAAACGAATCAGTCAGTTGCGCAAAACGGCAGAGGGAGAAGTTCGAAAAGCTCGTTATGCCCTCAAAGTGCGTCCTGAATTTCTACAAGTGGACACTTGCGCAGGGGAGTTTTCATCTTCGACTCCGTATTTTTACTCGACGTACTGGTCCGATCAAGGTTTTCCCCTCGCGCAGCTCGAAGCTGTGAGTGCGGGCAAACTGGCTTTGATTATGGGAAGCGGACCGAATCGAATTGGCCAAGGCATTGAATTCGATTACTGCTGCGTTCGCGGAGTAAAAGCGTTCCAAAGCGAAGGCTACCACGTCGCCATGATTAACTCGAATCCCGAGACCGTCTCCACCGATTATGACACCAGCGATATTTTGTTCTTCGAGCCCCTCACTTTAGAATCGGTGAGCGAAGTGGCCTCGGCCCTCAATCCGATGGGAATTGTGGTGCAGCTAGGAGGTCAAACTCCGATTAACATGGCCAAGGCCTTAAGTGAGGCGGGCCACACGATTTTGGGTTCGACGGCTGCGACCATTGATTTGGCCGAGGATCGAGCTCGCTTTAAAGTCGTTTGCGAAAATTTAAAAATCAAAATTCCGCGCGCTGGTGTGGCTGATAATTTTTCCGTGGCCAAATCTGTTGCGGAAGACATTGGATTTCCTCTGATCTGTCGCCCCAGCTATGTCTTGGGTGGACGCCGGATGGAAGTTGTTGAAAACATGGACGAGCTTAAAGAGTACTTTGATAAGCATGGGCATGTGATCACTCCTGAGGGTCCCTGCTTTATGGATCAATTCCTCGAAGGCGCTCTCGAGATGGATGTGGATCTTATTCGCGGAAAAGATTGGACTCTCGTCGGTGGAGTGATTGAGCATATCGAGGCCGCAGGTGTGCACTCTGGCGACAGCATGGGTGTTATCCCTCCTCAAAGATTAAAGGCTGCAACTCTTCAAGAGATTGAAGAGATCTGTATTCGATTGGCCGGAGAGATGAAGGTGATAGGTCATCTCAACGTTCAGTTAGCCATTAAAAACGGCGAGATTTTTATTATCGAAGCGAATCCGCGGTGCTCGCGGACGGTACCGTTTCTCGCCAAAGCCGCGGGTGTGCCTATAGTAAAGTTAGGTGTTCAAGCGGTCCTGGGAAAAACCAGTAAAGAGGTTCAGCCCGAGCAGTATAATTACAAAAACATCAAAACCGTTTGTGTCAAAGGCGTTGTCTTTCCGTTTAATAAATTTGTGGAGGCCGACTCCATACTTGGGCCCGAGATGAAATCAACAGGTGAGAGCATGGGCCGCGCGTATGATTACGGTGAGGCTCTGATGAAGGCCTTCATTTCAAGTCACCATCGCTTACCCAAAACGGGCGAAGTCTTCCTGTCCCTGAGAGAGAAGGACAAAGCGAGCTTGTTGCCTACAATATCGGCAATGGTGGAGCTGGGGTACAAACTCTCTGCGACTCAGGGAACGGCGAAGTATCTTTACGATCACGGCATTGACTGCATTCCAGTTAAAAAAGTTCATGAAGGACGACCGAACTGTGTCGATCGTATTCGCTCGGGTAAGGTGAATCTTGTGATCAACACCACATCCGGTCGCCAGTCGATCGACGCCAGTTTTAATATTCGCCGCAGTTGCACAGACTACGGGATTCCTTGCCTGACCGAGGATCATGCCGCAGAAGTTTTTGTGCTGGCACTTAAAAAATTGCACACCGGAGCGTTTGACGTCCACCCTTTATAGGTTAAACTGAGTCCATGTCTTTAAATGTGCAGGGACTTTGTAAGACGTTTACCGATCATCTTACGCTCAAGAAAAAACAAGTGTTGTTTGATGTCAGTTTCGCCGTTCCCGAGGGATCGGTGACTGGTTTTCTAGGCAGTAATGGCGCTGGTAAGACGACGACGATAAAAAGCATTCTTTCTCTTTTGCGATTCGAAAGAGGAAACGTCGAGTTTTTTTCTGGCAACCTCAAAGATCCAAAATCACAGATTGGGTATTTGCCAGAGCGTCCTTACTTTTACGAATACCTCACTGGGATGGAATTTCTTTTGTTCTACGGACAGCTCTCGATGTCTGATTCCAAAATACAAATTAAAGAAAAGGCGAAAATTCTTTTAAAGAGAGTCGGATTGGAACACGCCGAGAATACTTTTCTTCGAAGTTATTCCAAAGGGATGCTTCAAAGGATAGGTTTAGCCCAGGCTCTCATCCATAAGCCTCGTTTTCTTATTCTGGATGAGCCCATGTCGGGATTAGACCCAGACGGTCGTTACCAGGTCACGCAGATTATTCAAGAAGTGGCTGCCAGTGGCGCGACAATTTTTTTTAGTAGCCACTTACTTACGGATGTAGAAAGACTTTGCGATCGACTCGTAATCATTGACTACGGCAAGATTATTTACGAAGGCTTGCAGAAAAATTTCTTGACCGCCGGCGATGGTGGCTACGAAGTGACCTACACTCCGCAAGACTCAGCAACGGTCGCCATTAAAAACTGCAAGGATCTATCCGAGGTCACGGAATTTTTGAACCAAATCAAATCGCAGAACGCGAGCTTGCTCGAGGTGAAGCAACCACGAGTGACTTTGGAAGAGGCTTTTAATCAAATTAAAAAACAACACTCCCAACAGCGAGAGATGCAGTCATGAAGGCCGTCAGAGTTATTGCAGCCAATACCGTCGTCGAGCTCCTTCGTAATAGGCTCCTCTACACTCTGTTAGTGATTACGATTTTTCTATTGGCACTGATGGTTGCCGTGGGACAACTGAGCTATACAGAGCAACTTCGGTTAACATTGGGCCTGGGTCTTTCGAGCATTCATATGTGTCTTATGGGACTGACGATTTTTGTCGGCGGTTCTATGGTGTATAAAGAAATCGAAAAGCTGACGATTTTAACTCTTCTCGCAAAGCCGGTGTATCGCTACGAATTTATCCTGGGCAAATACTTTGGATTTCTATGTTTAATGGTACTCATTATATCTAGCCTGTTTGTGATCTACTGTTTGAATCTTATGTTTATGGGCTTTGAGGTCCCGCTCGCAGAGCTCTTCATCGTATTTTTTGGATTTTATCTCGAAGTCGCGTTGCTATTGGCGGTGACCATTTGTTTTTCGACGTTCTGCGCATCGTTTTTAACGATATTGTTTTCTCTATCGTTCTTTATTATTGGGCACTGGGTTCAAAATCTAAGTTTCATCGGAAACTTCGCCGCCGCAAAATTTTATGTGAATTTTGCCAAGGTGATGCAAACTGTATTTCCAAATTTGGAGGCTTTCAATTGGCGTTCGCTTCCCTTGGAGAACAATCTTCTGCAGTTATCTATTGGCAGTACTTCCTTAATGGCGTTAACCTGGGTCCTGTTCTTTTTAACGGCGGCGATATTTATTTTTAAAGGAAGAGATTTTGCCTGATTTATTTTTTCTTCTGGTGTTCTTTCTTTTTGGAGCCGCTCTCGGGAGCTTTGCCAACGTCCTCATCGTGCGCATGCCCGAAGATGAAAGTATTATTCCCAGAAGTCGTTGTCGCTCTTGCAAAAAGCAAATTCCTTGGTATTTCAATTTTCCGTTGTTTTCTTGGTTGATTCTGCGAGGAAAGTGCAGAATGTGCGGAGCCAAGATTCCGTTTCGATATTTCTTAGTTGAACTATTGATGGCGACTTTTTTTGCGCTGACTTTTCACGTGTTTGATTTGAGCTGGTATAGTTTTGAAGTCTTAATTTTCGTCTTCGGGGCCATTACGGCCTCCTTTATCGATATCGATCACATGATTTTGCCCGACGAATTCACCTTAGGGGGAACTGCTCTAGCTCTCGTTGGGGCCGCCTTAAATCCCGAACGGAGCTTTTGGGATGCATGCCTCGGCGCTTTTGTCGGAGGTGGGTTATTGTTTGCTGTGGGTTACATCTACTGGCTCATTCGTAAGCGCGAAGGAATGGGTGGCGGAGACATTAAGCTGCTTGCTTGGATCGGAGCTCTTATGGGTGTCACCTCCATTCCGTTTGTGTTGATGGTGGCCTGTGTTTTAGGAACTCTTCACTCCCTGCATTCCATCTTTGTGCAAAAAAAAGATGCGGATGAAGGCTTCCCCTTTGGTCCAGCTATTGTAGCCGCAGCCTTTATCTACCTGTTTGTCGGTCCTCATACTATGGTCCAGCTGATATTTCCCTCTCTTGGCCACTGATTACCACCAAGGTTTGACTTTAAGTCGTCTGTTCTCAATAATTTAACTTGAGGCCGACTATCATGATGTTCTTCAAAAAGCAGATATTAGGACTAGATCTAGGTTCTAGTTCTATTAAGATCGCTCATCTCAAGATGAGTGGAAAAAACGCCGTTCTTAACGAACTGCTTATTTTTCCCACGTCGAAAGGGGCCATCGATGCGGGCGACATCGTTCATCCAGAAATCGTCGCCAACACTCTTCGTGATGGTCTTACCAAAAAATCATATGCAAAAAGTCCCGTGTGCGTAGGGATGTTCGGCGGTGCGGTGATCACGAAGAAAATCTCCATGCCCAAAATGGATCCCAAACTTTTGCAGGAACAATTACGTTGGGAAGCCGAACAGTACATTCCTTTTAATATTGAAGAGGCTGTTTTTGATTTTCATATCTTAGGTTCTAGTCATGCGGAGACCATGGATGTCCTATTGGTTGCTGCGAGACAAGAGCATATCTTTCGATATTTCGAAGCGACACAAAGTGCGGGCCTCGATTGTGCGGTGATCGATGTGAACTGTTTGGCCCTGGCGAACTGTTTCGAATTCAATTACGGTACGGTTCCCGGAACGGTGGCGCTCATCAATATTGGCGCCAGCTGTACGAACTTAGTCATTCTCGAAGCCGGTCAGTTGGTTTTCTCCCGAGACATTCCCTACGGAGGTTCGCTTTTTGATGCCGAAATCTCTAGAGAGTTGGGAATTGCGGCCCAAGATGCGGAAGGCTTAAAGCTGGGACTGTCGATGAATCGCGAAACACCTCCTGAGGTCTTATCCATCCTACAGATGGTCAACGAAACTATTGCCCAAGAGATTAATAATAGTTTTGATTTTTATAAGAACACCGCAATCAATGCCTCCGTTTCGCAGATTTTTGTCAGCGGCGGAGCAATACAAACTCCTGGGCTGTACGAAAAAATTCAAGAAGTGACTCAGGTGAATTGCCTGGAACACAATCCATTTCAAAGAATTTCTGTAAATCCTAAATTCATCACCCCGGAATATCAGCAGCAAATTCGGTTATTTTCGCCGATAGCACTGGGCCTCGCCTTAAGGAATCAGGGCTGATGATTAAGATTAATTTAGCGAACACGTTTACTAAAAAAAATGATGGCGGCGCCGGTGGCACGAGCTCCGGTAATCCTAAAGAAGAGCTCCAGAAAAACGTCATCAAAGTATTGCTGATGCTGACTCCACTGATTGGGCTCTATTACTACGAAAAGGTCGACATTTCTCGACAGCGAGAAGAATTGGTCGTTCTACAAACAGAGGCGGCCCGGATGGAAGCCGAGCTCGCTAAGGTGGGATCGATTGATAACATATTAAAGCAAGTTTCAGAGCAGAAGAAAGATCTCGAAGAGAAATTTACCGTCATTCGGCAGATTTTTGGGTTACGAACTAAAAAGATGGAGGCCCTAGTCCTTCTCCAGCAACAGATTCCACCGACGAGCTGGCTGACATCGATCAAGGCCGAAAATACGGATATCGAAGTCGAGGGCTATTCCAACAGTATTGATGATGCGCAGATGTACATTAACCGTTTAGCCGCAGAAAAGTCGGTGTTTACCTCAGTAAATAGTAAAGATGTTTCCAAGGCGAAAACCGGCGATAAGGAAGCGTATAAGTTTGATATCACGCTTCGCTTAAAGGAATAGAATGGGAATTAAAGACGATTTCAAAAATTTAGAGCCCAGTAAAGCCGCGATGGTAGGAATCATCCTCGCGACGATCTATTACTTTCTTCTCTTTGATAAAGGGGATGCGATTACTGCAGAGAAAGCAACGCTGCAAACGACCATTAACCAAAAGACGGAGCGTCTAAAACAGGTCGAGAATGCCATGAATAACAAAGCGGCCTTCCAAAAAGAGGTGGACGAACTGACTCGTAATTTTGACGACCTCATTAAGTATTTTCCTGTGGATCTTGATATGAACAATATGTTGTATCAAGTGCGCAAACGCCTAGAGGCCACCAGTAATAAAATGGAGTCGATCAAAAAAGGCGAGTCTAAATCCCGCCGTTTCGAAGGCTATAACGAGGCGACGATGGAGATCGAAAGTCGTGGGAGCTTCCACGATGCCATGAGCTTTTTGTCATCGTTAACCTCCATGGATCGAGTCGTGGATTTTATTAAGATGGATTTGGCGTCGGACGGCTCTACCGATGAAATTTCTCAAGTGAAACTGAAATTGACCTTAAGTATTTTTAGTCAGTCTGAAAAGTCTAAACCTCCAGCAGGCTCAGGAGGAAAAGTCGGTGGTTAAGTTTCTTCCGCTTATTTTTATTTTACAAATTTTCGCCCAAGAGCCACCGCCTCCACCGGACGCATTGGAAGAGGCCGCCGTTGTGGAATCTCCCGCGGCGCCGGCCGCCGCAGCCAATTCCCCTGGAGCGTCGTCCAATTTGCCTGCGGGACGCTCCCTAGTTCAAGAATACGCAAAACCATTTATGTACGAGCGAGATGGCCAGCGCGATCCATTTGTGCTGCCGGAGGGCTTAAATCCTCTTGTTCCAGGTCCATACTTTGGTCCATTTTTAGAGTTGCAAGAAGTGAAGCTGGACAACGTAAAACTCAAGGGTGTTTTCCTGGACCCAAGTCGCCCTCGCGTACTTCTACAGGTGCGTATGCGTGATAAAGACTCCCTCGTTCGTCTAGGGAAGAACGATTACATCGGCGAAAACTTCGGTTACATCGCTGCCATCCGCGAAAACGAGATCGTGATCGTACAGACGTTTGATCAGGGAAATAAAAAATATTCTACGACTCGAACGATATCTATAGAAAAATAGATAATAGACATCATTTGGAATTATTCCTCTAGGAGATGACATGAACAGGATGTTTTTTCATCTATTGTGCGTACTCGTATTTTCCATTCTTACATCTTGCACATCGGATGACGACGGTAACGTTGGTGCCGACGAATTGGAAGGATCAAGCACGCAAATGGATTCTGACGATTCATCGGATGAAGATTTCGGTGATTTAGAAGATATCGATAGTGAAGAGTCTTCGACGTCGACGACGACAGCAACAGCCAGCGGTTCCGACTCGTTCAGTGATATCGAAGATTTCAATGATGATCTTATTAGTAACGAACTTGCGAATGAGGATATCTCGACACCCAAACCAGAATCCAATTCCAGCAGCGAAACGATGACGGTGGCCTCTTCCGGCGGTGGCGGAGACGAATTGGATCTGGAGTCGGCAGACTTTCAGACGTCAACGGTGACTTCAACGGAGACCACCACCGAAGTCCTTCCTGAGGTGAGCCCCATTGTAGAAACGACCTCGTCCTTTGGGAATAAGATTACCAACTTAGAGTATAAGTCCTTTGAATCTGGCGGAACTATTTTGATCACCGCCGACAAGCCGATGGAGTACCAGGTTAAGGAAGAACCGCAGTTCAACCAGGTGATCGTTGAGGTTGCGGATGTCTTCCTTCCCGAAAATCTCAAACTTCCTTACATTGCCAAGGATTTTGGACAGCCGGTGGCGACAATCAATGCTTATCAAGACAAAGGAGCAACCACAGCTCGCTTTGTCATTCAGTATAAAACCGCAACAAAACCGAGCATAGATATCAAAAACAATACACTGATCGTCAGTAGCGAAGCCTCCGATTCCGAGGATGAAGAAGCGGCTCCTACAACGACAGCGTCCAAGCTAGTGACGATTCAAATGGATAACGTAGAGATCAAGGAAGTGATCAACTTTATCGCTGAGGAAAGCGGAGTCAATATCCTTGCCGACGACAAAGGGTTAAATGGGAAGGTTACGGTTCGTCTCCGTGATGTTCCTTGGGAAGATGCTTTGATGAGTATTCTAAAATCCCACGGTCTTGGTTATGTTAAAAAAGGAAACATCTTAAGAATCGCTCCGCAAAAACTTCTAGCGGAAGAGGCCGAAAATTATCTTAAGCAAATCAATAGCCAACAGAACGCAGTGAAAACGCTTCAAGGCAAAACGATTCGCTTCTTTCCGGTGAATTATGCAGACGTGGATGATTTGAGTAAAAAGCTTAAGCCTTTCCTGAGTCAAAACGCAAAAGTCTCTGCCGATAAGGCCTCAAACTCAATTATCATTTCTGAGTTTGCGAGCCAAATGTCAAGAATCGAAAAAATTCTAAAAGCACTCGATATTCAGCCGCTGCAAATTATGATCGAGGGAAAAGTGATCGAAGCGAGCGAATCTTTTTCGAAGGAAATCGGTCTAAACTGGAACACAACGACTCCCTTCACTCAAGGCTCTCAGTCAGGAAGTATTTCGAATAATTTACGTTTTGGGGCACAGCTTCCGTTCGGTCTCAATACGACGATCAACGCCGGAGCGTACGATATTATTGGAGACTTGACGGCCACTTTACAGATTGCCCAGTCCGAGCAAAAAATTAAAATCTTATCGTCACCTCGAATTGTGGCATTGAACAAACAGAAGGCTTACATCAAGCAGATTCAGCAGTATCCGATCTTACAAACGACTGTTGTGGGTAACGTTTCTAACACCACAACGACCTTCCAAGATGTTCAACTGTCATTGGAAGTCACACCTCAGGTGACCTTCAGTAATGAAACACTTATGAATGTTAAAATTATCCGTGATATTCCTGGACCAGCAGTCAACGGTGCGCGCCAGGTGAATAAGCGCGAAGCCAGCACCAGCGTATTAGTAAAAGATGGACAAACCATGGTCCTCGGCGGAATTTATAGTATGGACGATTCTCAAGCAGAGAACGGGATTCCATGGCTCATGGATATTCCTATTTTGGGATATTTGTTTAAATCTAAGAATCGTACGACAGTTAAAAACGAACTGTTGATCTTCCTCACACCAAGGATTGTGAACCCTGAGGCTTTAAGGCAAGCTAGTACTATAAGCCAAGGGGATAAATCCGGAGATGAGACTTTGACGCCGTCCGATTTTGAAACGCCGGACGAAGCCGCACCGGCAGGCGAATCCGGCGGAGGCCTTGAGGTATTATGAAGAAAATAACAACTCTCTTTTTTGTATGCTTTTTTATCGCGTCCTGTAAAACCGGAAAGTCGACGGACAGCGCTTCACTGACATTTGAGCCATTAAGCGAGCGGGCGATTCTTGTTCCCAACGAGCGTTCGAACTGCGCTGACCTCAAGAATTTTGAGGTGGCCGCGATGGCACCGGACGCTTCAACTGCGACCCTCCAGAGGTCGGTCAAGCCCTTTTCAGCCACTTGGAACAACATGCGATTTCAATGGACCGACACGAGAACCTTATATATCGCCTTCGTTCAGGTGGAGTTCCTTAGTCCGCTTCTCGATGGAGGAAAGTTCGAGCAGTTTTTAGATGTTGAGGAGATTGCCGCTCTCTTAAATGTGGAGCCAGGCTTAACAATTCCCCCTGGATTTTCTGTAGAAACTGCGAATAAAGCGGGAGCAGGTGGTCTTCCCAACGGTATCGTCAATTGCGGTTTAATCATCGGGGGATTGAAGCCCGCCCCGAATGCCAATGGAACCATTCGTGGATATTTGAGACTGGCGGGAACCGCCATCGATCCCTTCGGGAATGAAGAGTTCATCAGAGAACAAGTTCCACTCCAGCTCCAAGTCGAAGACTTCTAAAGGCATTGCGCTCTTTCTCAAAACAGCTTAAAAGTAGGGCGTGGATTTATTTACTCACGCCTCTGGCGAATCTCCTACAAATATTCCCCTCGCCGAGAAATTGCGACCCAAGCAACTGTCAGAGATCCTCGGGCAAGAGGCCTTTTTAAAAAAGTACAAAGCTCTTTTTCAGCAACTCGAAAACGGTCACTTTATGAGCCTCATATTATGGGGCCCGCCGGGGAGTGGTAAAACTTCATTCGTTAAAGCCTTGGTGTCCAAGGCTCAGAATATTTTTTTAGTGGAAGAGAATGCGATCGACCTCGGTTCAAAGCGACTTAAAGAGATTGGCGAACAGGCGCGCTATCAAAAGGTGGCTACACGCAAATCGACTTTACTCTTCATCGACGAAATTCATCGCTTGAATCGCTCCCAGCAAGATGTGCTTCTTCCCTTTGTGGAACGAGGGGATTTAATCCTGATTGGTGCGACCACGGAAAACCCGAGTTACGAACTCAATTCCGCTTTAGTCAGTCGGTGTCGTTTGGTTATTTTTGAAAAGCTTTCTGATGAGGCCTTAAAGGGACTGGTCCAAAAAGCCTGTGAAGCTCTAGGGATTCATTCCAGTGAATTGTTCGACGAGAACGTTTTGAATTCGCTGGTTCAGAGCTCCGGCGGCGACGGGCGAAGGCTCATTAATACCATCGAAGAGATCGCGGTGATTCGCACCGGCCAACCGGAACTCTTTCCTCTTGTTTTGGAGACGTATCATCAGCTTAATCTGCACCAAGGACTCCGTTATGATAAAGATCGTGATGAGCATTACGATACGATTTCGGCCTTTATTAAGAGTGTACGGGGGAGCGATCCCGATGCCGCCGTTTACTACCTTGCGCGCATGTTAGAAGGGGGAGAAGATCCCGTATTTATCGCGAGACGCTTGGTGATTCTCGCGTCCGAGGACATCGGAAATGCCGAGCCTCATGGGCTAAACATGGCGGTTTCGGCGCTTCAGGCGGTCGAGCTGATCGGTATGCCAGAGGCCCGTATCTGTCTATCGCAAGCGACCACGTACCTTGCCTCAGCTCCTAAGTCGAACAGGGCCTACCTCGCTATCAATGCGGCGATGGAGGAAGTAAAGTCCTCGGGCAACCTCCCCATTCCCAAAAGCCTTCGTTCCGCCCAAACGGCGCTGGCGCGCCGCTTAGGTTACGGGAAAGACTACAAGTACTCCCACGAAGGACACAAGGGTTACGAGAACCAAGTCTTCCTCCCGGAAGAGATCAAAGATAAAAAATTTTACGAACCCGTAGAACGGGGCTTCGAAAAGAAGATCAAAGAATACCTCGCCTGGATGAAGAAGTAGACGAGGAGTCCTAAGTTCTAGATAAGGTAACATCCCTAGATTAAAAAGGGCGGTTGGCCACCATACATACACAGGGGCGGTCGCCGAGGACGCGCTGAGAGTGCTTTGTATTTGAGGGAATCATGATTTTATCTCCAGGTCGTAGTAGCAACTGATTGCCGGAGATGTTCATCGCCAGTTCCCCATCAAGAATCATTCGAATCTCATCAAAAGGATGACGGTGATCGGGGTAGGTTTCTTCTTTGGTGAGGATTTCTTCGCGGGGCGCTAGGTCCTCAGCGAGGAAAATCATCTTTGCTTGTTCGGGGGTGGGAGTCAAAGGCGCCTGCCATCTATAAACCAACATAAAAATTTCGTCCTTCTTGAAAACGCAATAAACGGTTGGATCCTTCGTTACTCCGTCGGTCACCTTGTGCGGCCTACTTTTCGTAGGCCTCCGCGTTTCCCTCGGTCGCGCCTCGGCTGCAACCGTTTATTGCGTTTGTGTTTTTTTAAGTACTGTATGCGCTCGAGAATGCATCCACTTCGTGTTCTCTTAGTGTACCTAAAGATTGGGCGGGATTTCATCCCACCTTGGTCTAGTTCTAAGTCATAGAATTTATTTACGAAAATGGCAAGTATTGTGAATGATTTAGTCACCTCAAACCTTCAGCAAGTCTGCTTTGTCCACGAGTGAGACACTTGATGCATCTGTTTGAGATCATACATTTTTTTTCAATATTTTTTTAAAGGTTCCGTGGGGTTGGGTCGATAGATTGGTATACGCAGCTATCGTTGGATGAGTTTCCCGTTGGACACTTGTTGATAGCCATAACTGGAGGACAGCTTGAAGAAGGCTAAAGTTCAAGGGGATTTTCAAAAAGTTGTAGTTGAGATCCAAAATTTCATTGGTGGATCATCTGGGCTCAAGCTCGTCGAATCAAAACTCAGTGACTACATGGTCATCGAGCAAAAGATCGATAAGAAGCGCATTTCGATCAATAACTTTGATTTAGATGAAGTTCTTTTTAGAGAAGACGAAGCGGGTAAACCGTTTCTGCAAGTGAACTTTGTATCAGGTAAAAAAATATTGATCACAGAGACACTCGTAGGATTCCGCCCATTGGGACTTTTCGGTCTCGATATGGAAAAGCTTCCCAAAGTTGTGACGACACCAGACATTCAAAGCGTTTTCGAAGCGATCCAAGAAACATTAGAAAGCAATGACCTCCCAGAAGAGCTGGATGTCTTAAGAAAAGTATATGATTCCGTCTTATGCGGTGGAGAGTCTGTAGGCTTCGATCTTAAAGAAGAAAGAAAAATCCTCGCACGCCTCCCTATGACAGTCACTCAGGCTTCCGCGTAATCAGTCTCAGAGTCTTCAAATTCCAATCTAAAAAAAGCGCAGGTCCATCCAGCGCTTTTTTTATACCCAGTCATTCGAAGCAAATAACCCATCCACCTTCGAACATCTCGGCGAAGTTTCCTAAGGCGTCCAAAGAAGCGAGAATAGAGTGAGAATTAAGAATGGGACGAAACTAGAGTCGCTGAGACTCATTTGAGAATTCTATATCTATTGAGAGGGAGAAAAAAGAAATTCGTTGGTGGACGTGACAGGGATCGAACCTGCGACCTTCTGAATGCAAATCAGATGCTCTCCCAGCTGAGCTACACGCCCTCAAATTTTGGGAAATTCAGTTGTCAGCTAAAACATATAAAGAGTCAAGAAACCCCTTCAAATCAAAAGTCATCGGCCAAATAGCCTATAATTTAAGCTACCTACTCTCTATTTCTCTTACAGGCCTTCACTTCCAGATCTTTTTTTCGAATTCTTTTAATTTTCGAAAAACATTTTGCACCGCTATTACATTTATTTTTCGAGTTTAGTCTCACCGAATAAAAATTAAATTCCATTTTTTCAAGATCCATCTCAAATCTAATAATACCAGCTTAAACTATTGATTTTTATAGGATAACCATGCATAACTCTCGTCGAGTTGAAGTGGAATGTTGCGAGTTATTTATCGAAAAAAGTGGACCCATTTTGAGTCTTTCAAAAAAATTAAAAAATATTTTTTTTGAGTGTTGACTCCCACCCCCCTTTCTCTTACAACTCCCTTCTACCAAAAACGGTTCTTTGAAAACTGAATAGCTTTTTGCAAGTGATGTGAGGGCTCAATAAATTTATTTGTTGAGTTTAATGTTAATTTTTTTTTAGTAAGCTTTTTTTAGAGCATATTAAATTTTTCGTTATAATTTAACTCTTGGGCAACCAAGAGATTGAAAGTTAACTGGAGAGTTTGATTCTGGCTCAGAACGAACGCTTGCGGCGCGCCTAATACATGCAAGTCGAACGAGAAAGTTCTTCGGAATGAGTACAGTGGCGGACGGGTGAGGAATACGTAGATAATCTGCCTTAAAGAGGGGGATAACTACTCGAAAGAGTAGCTAATACCGCATAAGACCACAGGATCCTCGGATCTAGGGGTTAAAGGCTTCGGCCACTTTAAGATGAGTCTGCGTCCGATTAGCTAGTTGGTGAGGTAACGGCTCACCAAGGCGACGATCGGTAGCTGGTCTGAGAGGATGGCCAGCCACACTGGAACTGAGACACGGTCCAGACTCCTACGGGAGGCAGCAGTAGGGAATATTGCACAATGGGCGAAAGCCTGATGCAGCGACGCCGCGTGAGTGATGAAGGCCTTCGGGTCGTAAAACTCTGTGATATGTGAAGATAATGACGGTAACATATCAGAAAGGACCGGCTAACTTCGTGCCAGCAGCCGCGGTAATACGAGGGGTCCAAGCGTTGTTCGGAATCACTGGGCGTAAAGCGGGTGTAGGCGGCTACACAAGTTGGGTGTGAAAGCCCCGGGCTCAACCCGGGAAGTGCATTCAAAACTATGTAGCTTGAGTACGTGAGAGGAAGGTAGAATTCCAGGTGTAGTGGTGAAATACGTAGATATCTGGAGGAACACCGGTGGCGAAGGCGGCCTTCTGGCACAGTACTGACGCTCAGACCCGAAAGCGTGGGTAGCAAACAGGATTAGATACCCTGGTAGTCCACGCCGTAAACGATGGACACTTGGTGTTGGAGGTATTGACCCCTTCAGTGCCGTAGCAAACGCGTTAAGTGTCCCGCCTGGGAAGTACGGTCGCAAGATTAAAACTCAAAGAAATTGACGGGGGCCCGCACAAGCGGTGGAGCATGTGGTTTAATTCGATGCAACGCGAAGAACCTTACCTAGGCTTGACATGTACAGGAAGACTGGCAGAAATGTCGTCGCCCGCAAGGGTCTGTACACAGGTGCTGCATGGCTGTCGTCAGCTCGTGTCGTGAGATGTTGGGTTAAGTCCCGCAACGAGCGCAACCCCTGTCTTTAGTTGCCAGCATTCAGTTGGGCACTCTA
>JAIEOS010000091.1 GCA_019750295.1 Bdellovibrionales bacterium
GCGAACGCAGTGTCAAAGAGAAACCCATTATAGATAGCCGGATGACCCGGGACGAGGCGCTTTCCGGCTTGGATATTCCGCGTGAAATTCTGGAGAAACAACGACTACTGAAAGTCCACTATCGTGGGCGCGATGGAGAAATACACGAAGGGCAGATAGTCGTTCACGAGGCTATCGCAGAGCGCGTGTTGCTTGTGTTTCAGAAAATGCTCACATTGCATTTCCCGGTAGGGCGGGTCATTCCCGCTTCTGCATTCGGATGGAATGATGCTGTCTTGATGAGGGAGGGTGTGACGAGCGGGTTGAACTATCGGCCGATAAAAAATTCTTCAACTATCTCCTCGCACGGGTGGGGATTAGCTTTTGATCTAAGTCCGGATCAAAATCCTTGTTTTTATACAAACGGCGAAGTGGATCCGCCTGGCGCGCACTACGACCCGAATCGGCCTGGAACACTAACCGCGGACGGAGAAATGGTTCGTTTCATTGAGAGTCTCGGGCTTGTGTGGGGCGGGAGATGGCAGAGTCCCGTTGATACTGGTCACATTGAAGATAGAAAGCGGTGGTTGAAGCTTGTTGGACGTGCTGAGTAGTAGCTTCGGACCTGAGAGGATGAATGCCTCTGCCATGAGGCCTCAGCACCACTAAACCAAAAGGTAGGTCACGTACCCGACGTAGGCGAGGATAAAAAGGGCGCCTTGCCAGCGGTCTATGTGATGTTTTTTGCCGATGAAGAGTGCTGCCATGAGCGCAGTTGTTGCGCCGATGCCTACAAGCGCATCAACCATGAAACCAGGATTAGTTGGAAGCGGGGCAATAGTGGCGCTCAGTCCAAGAATCCAAAATACGTTAAAGATATTTGAGCCCACAATGTTGCCGACCGCGATGTCAATTTCCTTCTTCAAAGTGGCGATGATCGATGTCGCCATCTCTGGAAGAGAAGTGCCGATAGCAACAATAGTGAGACCGATTACGCTTTCTGAAAGACCAAAGAATCTCGCGAAAATAATTGCATTATCAACCAGGAGTTTGCCTCCAATCACGAGTGCCGCAAGTCCTCCAATAATTAAAAGAATAGCCATAAGAGGACTCACCGTTTTCCCTTGGGTTTTTTCGCCTTCGTTTGCAGGAGCGGTGTCATTCCTAGCAATCGCAAATATGTAGAACATGAAGATGATGAAGAAGCCGATGAACGCAAGCCCTTCAGAGCGGGAAATGACGTTTGTCGCCGCGCCATCAAACAAAACGTCACTGCCAAAGATAAGAACAAAAAGCATTGCGAGGAGCGCGAGTGGTATTTCCCACTTCACCGTTGACGATTGAACGGCAAGGGGAGCAATGAGCGCTGAGATACCAAGAATGAGCAGAATATTGCCGATGTTTGAACCGACAATGTTGCCGATAGCGATATCGGTTGCTCCCGTAAATACCGAGTACAGGTTTACGGTAAGTTCCGGAGTTGAGGTGCCAAACGCCACTACCGTAAGACCGATGACAAGAGGGGTAACTCCAAAGCCGCGGGCAACTGAAGAAGCGCCTTTAACCAGGTATTCAGCCCCAAAAATTAATATGACGAGCCCTATGGCAATCATTCCGAGCGAAATCAGTAGCTCCATATCTAGGCTCCAGGATACCGTATAAATTTAATCTGTCTTCCCTCGTTGTCTAAAAAATTTATCGCGTACTTCGCGCGGCATCTTTATATTTCGCTGCGGAGAGGGAGGGATTCGGTCACGAATCACTAAGTATTTTGCTCCTAGGACTCGCAAAATACTAAGTGTTCTCGACCCCGCCTCGCTTGCTTTACTCGCTCCGGCTTTCGAATCCCGTCCTCCTGAAATAACAAAACCCTATAAGGGGCATGTTATTTCAGATGCGGTGTGTATTGAACGATTCGAACTAAGTGAGTCGCACTGCCTTCATATATCTAGAAAGCCTTATAAATTAGTAATTTTTTGAAGATTTATAGAATAGAGGACTAACGCACAATCAATTTACCTTTCTGTTCAAAATGACCTTTACCACAGAGAACTGAGCATAAAAATTCGTACTCGCCTGGGCTAATGTTTGAAAGTTCGATGATAGTTTCTTTTTGGGGTGGAAGGACCTTATCAATCCCAAGTTCTCGAATTCCAAATCCGTGCTGGTACGAATCTTCGTTGAATATACGCAAACGAACAGCGGTGTTGGCGGGAATGATAATCTCATTTGGTTCAAAGCGCCACTCGTTCTTGATTACTCGAACAGAGATATCTTGTGCGTCGCCCTCCTCAACACGGACTTCCTGTTTGGTGTTTGAGAAGTAGGCATACCCTTGAATAAGAACTGCGATACCAGCAACGATAAAGACCGCCGTTATGATCTTGGGAATAATTGAATTGTTATTTTTTAATAAATTCATCATAAGAATTTGGTAATACTAAGATACCGTTTCCGCCCCATGCGGTATCGGGTAGTTTGACGTAGCCGGCAAGCTCTTGGCGTTCCACGTCAACAATACCCATCACGCGGGCGAATTTATTGGAAAAGTACCCGTAGTACCCACCACCTTGCTTCGGCCCAAAAGTAATGCCGTGCGCTCCGCCTGCCGCGGGAATAGTCTTTACTACTTCAAGCGTTTCAAGCGAAATGACGCTTATGTCAGCAGTCTTTGTGTTCGGCACAAATATATGTATGCCGTCCGGCGCTGGCGCGGGCCAAATCGGCCATCCACCAACTTCAACATCTTTGACGTGCTTCATTGTCGTTAAATCAATGAACCTTACTTTATTTTCAAGAAGCAAGCTAATCATCGCATAGCGTCCGTCATTGGTGATAGCGGTCGCAAGTGGTAACCCTGGCGCGTCAAATTCCGCGACCACTTCTTCTTTTTCAAGATCAATAATGTTTAGCTTGTCCGAAAGAGTGGCTGCAATGGAAAGCCACTTGCCGGACGGATCAACCCACATACCATGTGGTCCGAACGAGGTCTTGATTTCTTTAATAACATTTAGATCCTGATCAAGCACGATTACTTTGTTTTCGTTGTTTAATGTCGCATACACCCTGTTGGTTTTAGGACTTACGAAAACATGGGCTGGGGCGTTACCCAAAGCCACACCGCCAATAACTTCTTTGGTCGCGGTAGATATTTTATGAAGTATATCTGCATGCCACTGGGTTTGGAATATAAATCGTTCGTCGTAGCTGTGCCAAGGATTGTGTGGATTATTGAACTCTTTATGAGAGATAACTTTTTTAATGCTCCAGTCCTCTGCACTCACAACTGTGATAGTGCCGGGAAAATCTTGACCGGGGACAACTTCGAATTGAGTATTGATCCAGATTTCTCCAACACCCGGAGTAGCAGGTGGAGGCAAGAGAGAGGGTTTGATAATTTCTTCCGGTGGCCAAAGCTTGTCTTTTTGCGTAGAGGTATCCACGGCAATTTGTCCTCTCATATAAGGATGAGTAGGACAGATGTAGGTGAAGATGCCAGGCTTGGTAAAGCTAAATTCGAAACGTTCACCCTTGCCGTAACCCACCGGTCGCAAATTTGTACTAAACTCCTCCGGACCATCAATAGAGAGAATCGGGTGCGTGTGTACCGGATTGTGAATTTTTCCTGCGTGTTTAGTTTCTTCGGGGCAGTGCTCCCAGACGACCGTATCGCCCGCTTTTATCTTTAAGACATCCGGTCTAAACCATGGTGGTACTTCATTGATACAAACATAATGCGTTTCTGTGACCGGACGTTCAGGCGATAGGAAATAAAAGGCCACACCGAGAAGTAAGACAATCGTGCCAGCAAAGCCCACGCCTATCGTGCGCCACGGCATAACTTTTCCAATTTTTGTTTCTTTAGCTTTATGACGAGGGGCGAAAATCAGATGCGATAAAAAAAAGTAGCCAAATATTGCACCCCCCGATACTAGAAACACATAGAGCGTCATCACAAAAACATATGGCAGTTCAATTGTTCGCAAGGCTCCCAGAAGTAGCGCGCTGTACCATGACACGATTGAGATCGCGCCGATAATCGACAAGGTCCAGAGCTTCTCTGCAAAGCCAGCGCCTTGGTGGAGAGGGCGATCCACGTGTGCGCCAAGGACAGGGAAAACTAATTTTTTGAATGCAAAGCCGTTGAGAAAAACAACTAAAACAATGCTCATCTTAGCCAAAAACATTCCGCTCATGGCAATTGAACCAGTAGTGAAATATTGAACGGCGAGCATCCCCGCTCCGGAAAAAATAAGTAATGCCAAACCAGCCCACAAAATTAGAGAAATTGATGACAAGATAGAAAATTCATCGGAGCTTATTTTTCTGTCGCGAACAGAGCGTAAAAACAAAAAATCGCTGACAGTTGCTCCGCCAACTCCAAGAGCTATGCCAATAATATGTAAAACATAAAAAATAGTTATCCAGTCCATACAGGAGTTATACCAAAAAAATTCAAGGTATCAAAATAAAAATTAACAAGATGAAAACACTCCTCGTTTTGTTTTGGGTAAATGGTCCATTTAGAAAAAATATATCTAATTCGTTGGCGGGGGTATGAACGATTCGAACTAAGTGAGTCGCACTACTCTCATAGCTAAATGGGTTTATCCGATACTAAATTGTCCTGGCGGAGAGGGAGGGATTCGGTCACGAATCACTAAGTATTTTGCTCCTAGGACTCGCAAAATACTAAGTGTTCTCGAC
>JAIEOS010000092.1 GCA_019750295.1 Bdellovibrionales bacterium
GGGAAGTTCTCTCGTGATGTCTTGTGTCCTTTTTGGAATACTATTGAATATCCAAAAGCAGTGTCGTACTTAATTATCCATGGCCGAAAAGCAAAATATCGTGATTACAGGCGGAGGAACCGGGGGGCACATTTATCCCGGTGTGGCTTTGGCCGAAGAGATCAAGTCTCGTTACCCCCAATATCAGGTTCATTTTGTCGGGGCTCGAGGCGGGCTTGAGGAAAAGATTTTTCCTCGCTCGGGCTTTCCCTATCATTTTATAACTGTGGGTCGATTGCATTCCTCGGTGGGCCGGCTTCAGCAATTAAAAACCCTGCTGTCTCTGCCGTGGACGCTTCTTCAATGCCTTCGTATTTTTATGCATCTAAAACCAAAAGCGGTGTTGGGCGTTGGTGGTTTCGCTTCCGGTCCGTTTCTTTTGATTTCAGCGCTCCTTCGTTCGAGAACGGCGTTGTGGGAAGCCAACGCCCAGCCGGGTTTAACGAACCGTTGGCTCGCTCGCATCGTGAACCGGTGTTACGTCGTCTTTCACGAGGCAAAGAGGCTTTTATCTTCTGATCATGTGGAAGAGACCGGTATGCCTGTGCGCGCTGAATTTTTCCAAAAGCCGATGGAGCAAAAAGTCTCATCCACCTCTCGTTTGCGACTCTTAGTTTTTGGCGGGAGCCAAGGGGCTAAAGCGATCAATGATCTAGTCTGCAAAACATTAAAAGAGCATCGAGATCTCTTCGAGATCTTTGAGATCACACACCAGGCGGGGCATCGTGATTATCAGCGCCTCAAGATGGAGTATGATGACGCTCTCTCCTCGGTCAATTTACTCGAGTATATCCATGATATGCCTCTCGAACTGAAACGTGCCGATGTGGTGATTTGTCGCTCGGGGGCGAGCACTGTGGCTGAGGTGATTGTTTGCCAAAAACCGGCTATATTTATTCCGTTACCGACGGCAGCAGATGATCATCAGCTCAAGAATGCAAAGGTTCTCGAGGCCAAGAGTGCGGCGTATATTCTCGAGCAGCGAGAGGCGACGACCAAAAAACTCTATGATCTTCTCTTGGATTTTTCACGGGATGCCCAGTTGCGTGAAAATATTAAAAATCAACTGGGAAGTTATGATTTTTCGGCATCGGCCAAAAAACTTATCGATGATTTTCTCGAAGGACTTCATTCATGAAATTAGCTTTATCTCGTGTTCATTTTATCGGTGTCGGCGGTATAGGAATGTCCGGCTTGGCAGAACTGCTTCAGCGCATGGGCGCTCAAGTGTCCGGAAGTGATCTTAAAGACAATCAACAAACTCAATATCTATCCAAAATAGGTGTTCAAATTTTTAATTCTCATAAAGCCGAAAACATTAGCGACTGCGATGTTGTGGTGTATTCCAGTGCGATTCAAAAATCCAATCCCGAAATCGTTGAGGCACAGAGACGGAAAATCCCTCGAATTCCGCGCGCGGAAGCTCTGGCGGAAATCATGCGCCTTAAACGGGGCATCGCCATTGGGGGAACCCATGGCAAAACGACAACCACGAGTTTGTTGTCGGCGATTTTTATACAGGCCAATAAGAATCCCACCATCGCTGTGGGTGGCAGACTGGAAATGATCCAATCCACGGCCCGTTTGGGTGACGGATAATGGATGTTGGCCGAAGCCGACGAGAGCGATGGAAGTTTTTCGCGACTCAATCCTGAGATTGCGGTGATCACCAA
>JAIEOS010000093.1 GCA_019750295.1 Bdellovibrionales bacterium
TCCTTATGGGTCACAAAAAAGATCTCCGGCTCCGCCTTAGGATGAATCTTACCTGCCAATGAGAACTCACCCTTTTGAGAAACTTGCATCTTGTCGGTCAACACCCCAAAAATCGGCTGATGCAAACCCATCTGCTCCATCTTCGCCTTCGAAGTGAGCCCCATCTTGTAGCCAATGATTTTCTCTCCATCTTTACGACGCAACTCAATCCCATGACCCTGAATCTCATAAGCCATCGGCAGATCCAGCTCCTTATGACTCAAAGTCAAAGGCTCCTGCTCCTCCGCCTCTTTCCGAGCCCTATAAAGTTGAAAAGACAATTCCGCTACCGTATCCAATTTTTCCGCCATCCCCCACACATTAATACCGTGCTTTGGCTGAGTCCAATAAGAATTGAAAAGAGTCTTCTTTTGACGGAAGTCTCCATCCATGGATCGTTTCGCGCCCCTCCATGGGCGCGACCGCCAAAAGAAGACTCTTTTCAATTCTTATTGGACTCAGAAACCTCTCCTTAATTTAGTTCCTTTTGGTGGAGAATTTGTCAGAAATTCATTGTGGGGCGGGGGTTGATCTGGCTGCGGGGAAAGGGTAGAGTTTGGGCTTAATTTGAGAGGTAGTGCTCTGTGTTAGGTGGGTTTGAGAAAGTCTACGATATCAGTCCTGAGATTTCTCCTGCGATGGCGGTGTTTCCGGGCGATACTCCGTTTCAACGGAAGATTATTTTAGATGTTCAAAAGGGCGACTCTTTGGGTCTGTCCTCGTTTACGACCACTCCCCATTTGGGCGCCCACGTGGATGCTCCCAATCATTATAGCACTTCTGGTGTTGGGATCTCTGAGCGCTCATTGCATTTCTATATGGGGCCTTGTCAGGTCATCTCTGTGAATTTGAATCGCGGAGAGAGAATCAAAGTTGAACATATTCAAAAAATTAAAATCAGAGCTCATCGGGTTCTTTTTTATACAGGGTCATTCCCGAATCCGAATGTTTGGAATTCCGATTTTAATGCGCTTTCGGCGGAGCTTGTGGACTATTTGTTTGCGCAAAAGATTTGCTTAGTTGGGATTGATACGCCTTCGATTGATCTTGCGGAAGATCAAGCTTTGGAATCTCACAAGCGGATTCACGCGCACGATATGGCGATTCTCGAAGGCGTGGTGCTCGATCAGGTGCCCGATGGGATTTACACCTTGTGTGCACTCCCGCTAAAAATGAAAGGGGCGGATGCGTCTCCCGTGCGCGCCGTTTTATTGCAATGATCGAATTTAAAGAGCAAGAAAAAATACTCAATTACATTGGCGGGGAATTGGTTCCCGCGTCCTCAGGTCAAACTTTACCTTGTTATGAGCCCGCCACAGGAAAAGAATATACTCAAGTTGCGGCCAGCGACGCGAGCGATGTGGAGAAAGCGGTGCAGGCCGCGCAAAAGGCTTTTCCGCAGTGGTCCGCACTTTCACAGCAAGAGCGATCCCAGTATTTAAATCTGTTGGCTCAGAAAATTGATGAAAATCTGGAGGTTTTTGCTCGGGCCGAGAGCCGCGACAATGGAAAACCGGTGAGTGTCGCGAAGTCCGTCGACATTCCTCGGAGCAGCTACAACTTTCGCTTTTACGCTGAGGCCTCGTCCCAAAATCAGGGGGAGTCCTATGAGACGTCCGCCCATGTTTTTAACTATGTCCTTCATCAACCTTTAGGCGTGGTCGGAGTGATTTCTCCGTGGAATCTTCCCCTTTATCTTTTCACTTGGAAAATTGCTCCAGCCCTCGCCACGGGAAACTGCGTGGTGGCGAAGCCCTCGGAAATTACTCCGTTGACCGCATATTTATTTGCAAAGATCTGCCGCGAGGTGAATTTACCACCAGGTGTGCTGAATATTGTCCACGGATTGGGAGGAGACGTTGGGGCGGTGTTATCTCAGCATCCCAAAATTAAAGCGATCTCTTTTACCGGGAGCACATCGACGGGACAAAAAATTGCACAGGCGGCAGCCCCTACATTTAAAAAAGTGGCTCTCGAAATGGGAGGAAAAAATCCGACGCTCGTTTTCGCGGATTGTGATTTCGAAAAAACCGTGAACGAGGTGGTGCGTTCCACGTTTTCGAATCAAGGACAGATCTGCTTGTGCAGTTCACGAATCCTGGTGGAAGAAAGCATTTACGAAAAATTTAAAAATGCTTTGATTGAAAAAATTAAAACTTTCCGGGTGGGAGACCCGAGCGACAGTAACACCCAGCAAGGGGCCACTGTTTCGTTAGAACATTTTAATAAAGTGATGTCTTACATCGAGCTCGCCCAAAAAGAGGGGGGTCGAATTTTAACCGGCGGTCGTCGAGCGATCATTCCGGGACGTTGTGAAAACGGTTGGTTCATCGAACCCACGTTAATCGAGGGATTAGAGAACTCGTGTCGCACCAATCAGGAAGAAATTTTTGGACCTGTCGCTACGCTGATCCCCTTCACCTCGGAGAAAGAAGCGTTACGTCTCGCCAATGAGTCGACGTATGGTCTTGCGGTGAGTATCTGGTCGGAGTCCTTATCGCGCGTACATCGGCTCGCGCGCCTTTTAGAGTTCGGCACCGTTTGGGTCAATACGTGGATGCTGCGAGATTTGCGCGTGCCCTTCGGAGGATCCAAAAATTCTGGCCTCGGTCGCGAAGGCGGCAAAGAAGCGCTTCACTTTTTTACCGAACCGAAAACGGTTTGTCTTAATTTTCCGGGAGAATTGAAATGAAATTTGACTCGAACCAAGCTCCAGAGCCTGTAGGTCTTTATCCTCACGCCCGTCGCGTGGGTAACTTGTTGTTTATGTCGGGAGTCGGTCCGCGCGAGCGTGGCAGCAAAAAAATTCCGGGAGTGGATGTGGATGCTCAAGGAAATATTCTTTCCTACGATATCGAAACCCAGTGCCACTCGGTCTTTAAGAATGTGCGTTTGATCCTCGAGGCGTCGGGCTTAACGTGGAATGATCTTGTGGATGTCACTGTGTATTTGACCAACATGAAAAAAGACTTTCCTATTTATAATCGAATCTACGCCGAGTATTTTAAAGAGAATCAACCTTGTCGCACGACTTTAGGGATTACGGCTCTTCCCACACCCATTGCGATCGAACTCAAATGCGTGGCGGAGTTTAAATGATTCGAGCCCCCTTTAACTTTAAACAATGGATCGAAGACCATCGAGACAAACTTAAACCCCCGGTGAGTAACAAACTGATTTGGGAAGACAGTGAGTTCATGGTGTTCATCGTGGCTGGTCCCAATGGACGTACAGATTTTCATAGTAATGGTGGCGAGGAGTTTTACTACCAATTGGAGGGGGACGTTTTTTTGCGAATTCGTGAGGACGACAAATTTCGTAACATAACCATTCGTGAAGGGGATATATTTCTATTGCCCTCGAATGTTCCTCATTCTCCGCAACGTCCGGCGAAGACTTTGGGTTTAGTGATCGAAAGAAAACGACTCGATGGAGAGCAAGATGCGCTGGCGTGGTGGTGTCCGAAGTGTTCAAATAAACTTTATGAAGAGCGATTTCCACTCACCAACATCGTGACCCAGTTTAAACCTGTGTTTGATCGTTTCTTTGACAATCCTAAAAACTGCACCTGTTCTCAATGCGGTCATCAACTGACCCGCGAAAGCAATTTCTTTTCGGAGTTCAATGCTTAAGATTGATATCCACACGCACATTCTGCCGAAAGAGATGCCCAGCTGGAAAGATCGCTTTGGTTACGGCGGCTTTATTAAGTTGGAGCACACCGCCCCTTGTTGCGCGCGTATGGTGAAAGACGACGGAACTTTTTTTAGAGAAGTGGAAGACAATTGCTGGGATGCTGAAAAGCGCATTCAAGACTGTGACCAGCATAAAGTTCAAGTGCAAGTTCTTTCCACCGTGCCTGTGATGTTTAGCTATTGGGCCCAAGCGCAGCACGCCTATGACCTCTCTCGTTTTTTAAATGATCATATCGCGGGAATTGTTCATCGCTATCCTAAACGGTTTGCGGGATTGGGGACGGTCCCACTTCAAGATACAAAGCTTGCGATTATGGAGCTTGAAAGATGTGTCAAGCAGTTGGGA
>JAIEOS010000094.1 GCA_019750295.1 Bdellovibrionales bacterium
TAATGTCCGGCCCTATATATAGGGAGGCTTTTATGAAGAGCTTATTTTTCTCATTGGTCCTTTTTGTGGTGAGTTCCGCGGGTGCCGTGGACATGGCGGCTGTGAATGCGGCTCTACAGAGTCCGGAGGGGCTTGAACTTGAGGTTCATGGAGCCGATCAAGAAAATTTTCTCTACACCGTCGCCTACCGCAATCCGCAGAATTTTTTCGACTCCGTCTATTTCCCAATCATTGCCGATTACACTTCGCCCGAAATGCAAAATGTAAAAACCATGCTCACTCAACTGGTGCGTCACGATCGAATTCGCGTCAAAGGTCAATTCAACACGATGATCGATTCTCCTCAGCGCCACATTCTCGCTAAAAATATCGTGATCATTAGTAAATATAAATACGAAAAGTCCGAGTGGGACTCTTACAAGCACCAAACTATTTTCCCCGAAGCTTTAAAAGGGAAAACCGAAGCGATCTTTAAAGTGCACGCACTCATTTTAACTGAGAACCAGCACGCTCCGGTCATGGTGGTGGAATACGGAGACGCCATTCTACCGGTGTTTACAAAAAATCTCGACGCCGTTAAAAATCTTTACCGCAACGATAAAATCAAACTGAAATTCACCATCATGTCTAACCCCGGCGCTCCGGTGCACCTCAGAGTCGGATCAAATCCTGATGACATCACCGTGATTTCCTCGATTAAAGATGTTCACGGTCAACCGCTCGAAAAATGCGGACCCTTAGTAATGTTCCCTCAAAGCGCTATCGTTAATGGCAACGTCTTCGCCATCAAACAAGACATTGGCGACAATCTGGACATGACCTTTACCCTCTTAAACTTTGACCCTGCCATTTTTAAACAGATTCGCGCGAAGTTGCAGGCCATCTGGGACAGCAAAAAAGAGCTGGCCGTGCGCGAGCGTAACTATCTCACGAATTACAGTCTCACCATTTGCGCGAAAGGCACTGGCAACGAAGTCGATCCAAACCAGGCGAATCCGCAAATTCTCCTCGATTCTGCAGATTCCCTTTCTCTAAAGTAAGAATAAAGGACTATAGCCAATAAAAAAAGGAAGCTCGATGAGCTTCCTTTTTATTTTTTAGAATGGAGTCTTCTCTTCAGTTATGTGCGACGCTTTGAGGAAGCTGTGGTGTTGTTCACTTGGCTCCACTTAAAGCTCTTGATCATTTTATTGCACTCGGCAAGAGAGTCTTTGAAGGAAGCGATGTGATCACGGCAGGTGAGAAGAACGGCCGTTTTTTCCTTCATAAAAATCACTTGGCGAAGTTGGCGTTTTTTGGTCGTGTTTGTTAAATCGATCACGTAGCCATCGTTGCCATTCATTGAGAATTTTTTTGAGCCACGAACATCAAAACCGAAACGAGGATATTCTTTAGTCCAACGCTTAACGTAGTCGTTGATCGGCATTGGGCTATTTAATTTGTCCACGCGCACGGTCAGAGTGGCACGCATGTTATTCTTCATATTCGGAGAACGATACATCGTTGCAATATAGCGAGTTTTTTTCGGAGGCGCGGTCTGAATCCAATCACTCGAAGCGGT
>JAIEOS010000095.1 GCA_019750295.1 Bdellovibrionales bacterium
AAAAAGTACGGCGGGATTCTTCTAAATACTCGCAAAGGCAGATCTACGGGGCGTCCGCTAGATACAAAGCGAACGATTCACTTAGTTCTTCGATCGACCATGGCCACTGGAGATATGGCTTTTAATAAATCTAAAAATAAAAAGAAGGTGTTAGAGATTCTCGAGAAGTTTGCTCTCAAGTATGGCGTGAAGCTTGTCTATTACGGCATAAATGTGAATCATCTCCATCTTCAGATTCAACTTTCCAATCGCTATGGATACTATAAGTTTATTCGGGCGGTGACGGCGGCGATTGCGATGGCGGTGAGAGGGGTGAGTCGATGGAACAAGAGTTCTTCCAAAAAGAAGTTTTGGGATTATCGGCCGTTCACTCGTGTGGTGATGGGCTATAAGGATTCGGTGCGACTCAATGATTACCTCCAGATCAATCAGCTGGAGGGCTTTGGGGTGCAGAGACCTATTGCTCGGCAGATGGTGGCAGAACGTTGGAAGTACTCTCGGGAGAGTTGTTCGATGGATTGAACTCGCCCTCCTAGCCATAAGGGTTTACTTGCCAAACACGTAATGTCAATAAACCCGTGATTTCACGGAACAACCGATAAAGGGATTTTGTGGCGATTCGCTTTTTTTAGAATGGCGAATTTCAATTCAGTGTTGTCAGTCGGGTCCCGCGCAATTAATGTGATCAGGTCATCATGGTTTCCAAGCATGAGCTTAAATCCCTCTGGAAGTAGATCTTTTCTCATCTTCATTGGAAAAGTCGGGAATATTTTACATAACTACAAACTCCTGCGGGGACTACTTGGCTGATGGCGATCGCAGTATTATCTCGTTAATGAAAAAGGGGACTATTATGAAAAAGCTATTCACGGTTTTATGTTTTCTCTCACTCCATCAATCGGTTATCGCCAGCAGCTCAGAGATGCAGACAGTCATCAACGATCAGTCCGGTAGTTTTTCTGTGGGAGCTTTACCTAAGGGCTTCACCTCCAAGGAGCTTCTCGTTGGATCAAATGGGACTGAAACTGTTCCTGTCCTAGGTGATGAGTTTGTGAAAACGTTCAACGATCTGCAAGAGAAAGAGAAACTGAATTGGATCGATTATGTCACCTCAGCGCCATGGGAGTTTTTCGAATGTCCCGAAAGTGATTCAGGTAATCATTTTGACTTCGCCAAAGAGTGCTACAGTAAATATAAAGATGAGCTCGACGTCATTGCTCTGAACCCCGAGAAGTACATGGGGATACCTATCCTCGAGCTCGATCGTCTTCATGCTATTTACAAAGGCGAAACTCTTGTGGGTTATGTCTTTGAATACTTGAACCATGTTGAGGCCTCGATCATTCAGGATGGGGCTGGAGTCGTCATCTATGTGGATGCCGATATGAATGTTCTCCGGGTTGTTGACTGGCAATCTTAATTCGACAGAGCCCTACAAAACGGAATACGTAATTTTCCGACGGTTGTCTTGATCAAGAAAATCAAAATCTAAGCTGAGCTTTTTCCAATAGATGGGGATTTGGTCGATGGGGATACGCTCAGCCCATTCGATAAAGATCAGTCCCTTTTCGTTTTCGAACAACTCCCAAAAACCAGTGGACTCGATATCTGAGGGGTCTTCCAGTCGGTAGAGATCGACGTGGGAGACGTGGAGAGTTTTCGTGTCGTACTCGTTGATGATGGAAAAGGTAGGTGAGTCGGCCATCTGTCCGCCGAGGAATTTGACGCAGGTTTTGACGAACTGAGTTTTGCCAGCGCCGAGGGGGCCGTTCATTAAAACTACGGTGCGAGCGCCACAGGCGTTGAGAAAACGACGGCAATAGGCAGGGAGTTCGATCAGCGCAACGGCTTCCGCTTTTCCAGATTCCATGGAGCTATCCTAAACTTTTCTCGATAAACTTGGCGAGCTCTTCGGCGTATTGCCCGATCATCTTACGTTCGGGTCCTTCCACTAAAATTCTTAAAACGTTTTCGGTTCCTGAGTACCGAATGAAAATTCGTCCTTTGCCTTTGAGCTGCGCTTCCATTTTGGTGACAAGCTCATCGTAACCAGGAATCGTCTCAAGCTCTTTGCGATTTTTGACTTTAACGTTGATCAGAACCTGTGGAACATCTTCCATCAATTTATTCAGTTCGCTTAATTTTTTATTTTGCTCTTTCATCACTGCGAGCACGTTGAGTGCCGCCACGCAGCCGTCTCCCGTGGTCGTGTGATCGAGAAACACGATGTGCCCGGACTGCTCTCCACCTAAGACATAGCCCCCTTTGCGCATCTCTTCGACGACATATTTATCACCGACATTTGTGCGCAGCACTTCGATTCCATGGGAGTTTAAGAGTTTGTCGAGACCAAAATTACTCATTTGGGTGGCGACAATTTTATTTTGTGTGAGTTTATTTTTCTTTTTAAGGTGAAGCGCGCAAATGGCAAGAATATGATCTCCGTTGACGATTTCGCCGGTCTCGTCGGCGAGGATCACACGATCGGCATCACCGTCGAGACTCACTCCGAGGTCGGCCCGATATTGCAGAACTTGTTCGGCCATCTTTTCGGGATACAGTGCTCCGGCTTTGTCATTCACATTAAATCCGTTTGGCTTGTCTCCGAGAATAATCACTTCGGCGCCAAGTTCTTCAAAAACTGCGGGAGCCACTTTGTAGGACGCTCCGTTCGCGCAATCGAGAACCACACGCATGCCTTCGAGAGTATATTCCAAAGGAAACGAGTTTTTAATATGAACGATGTATCTTCCCATGGCATCGTCGATTCGCTTCGTGCGACCCAGCTGAGTCGAATCGGAGAGTAATGCATTGAGATCTTCGCCGAGAACCATGCTTTCGATCTTCTTCTCGATATCTTCTGAAATTTTATAACCGTCGGGGCCGAAGATTTTGATGCCGTTGTCATAATACGGATTGTGAGAGGCCGAAATCACGATTCCTGCATCCGCACGCATGTCGCGTGTCAAGAAGCCAATCCCAGGGGTCGGCAGAGGGCCGATCAGTTTGACGTGAACACCCATCGAATTCAATCCGCTGGTTAAAGCGAGCTCCACCATATATCCCGACAAACGAGTGTCCTTTCCAATCACGACTTTAGGTTCACGATTGCGAGGAGGATTGCTGCGGATGAGATAACCTAATGCCTGCCCCACGCGCATAATAATGTCGGGAGTCATGGGGTAAGTGTTTGCAGTGGCGCGAATACCGTCAGTACCGAATAGACTTTTTTGCATAGGGTTAACCTCTAAATTTGCAATCGTGACCACTTCAAGATAGCACAAGCTATGATCCAAAAAAATAACAAAACAGTCTATTTAACCGTCCTCGTGGCCGCTCTTGGTTATTTTGTGGACATTTACGACTTGTTGCTTTTTAGCATCGTTCGCGTCGCGAGTCTTAAAGACATCGGAGTGCCCGAAGAGGAGCTTCTCACGCAGGGAGTGTTTCTCATCAACGTGCAAATGTTGGGTCTTCTCCTCGGTGGGATTTTTTGGGGCGTCTTGGGAGATTTGCGGGGGCGACTCTCGGTTCTCTTTGGATCGATCTTCTTATATTCTGTGGCCAACTTTTTAAATGGTTTTGTGGACAGCGTGACGAGTTACGCGGTTTTGCGATTTATTGCCGGGGTGGGCTTAGCCGGGGAGTTAGGTGCGGGAATCACCCTCGTTGCGGAAATACTTCCCAAAGAGCGTCGCGGATTAGGGACGACAGTTGTGGCGAGTGTGGGGATTTTGGGCGCCGTTGTGGGTGGTGTAGTGGCCGACTTTACCCATTGGCGAACGGCCTACATGATTGGTGGCGGCCTTGGATTTTGTCTTTTAGCACTACGTATCGGCATCGCTGAGTCGGATATGTTTGATAGTATTAAAGGAACGGCAAAAAATCGCGGTAACTTTTTGCTTCTTTTTATGAACGGAAAGAATTTTTTAAAATACGTCAGTTGTATTCTGATCGGTGTTCCGATCTGGTATGTGATTGGTGTACTGATTACTTTCTCCCCCGAAATTAGCCAGAAGATGAATATGATGGAGTTTGTGTCGGCAGGCAAAGCCGTCATGTGGTCCTATTTGGGTTTATCTTTAGGTGATCTCAGTAGCGGTCTACTCAGTCAACATTTAAAAAGTCGAAAGCGGGCGGTGCTGAGCTTCCTCGCCTTTACCGTTCTCACAACAACGTTCTACCTCAATTTAAAATCCCCATCGCTGAGCTTTTTTTATTTTGTTTGCGCGCTTCTCGGATTTGCCACGGGTTATTGGGCGGTGTTTGTGACCATAGCGGCTGAACAGTTTGGAACGAACTTGCGCTCCACCGTTGCGACGACGGTTCCAAACTTTGTGCGAGGTTCAGTGATTCCGCTCACTCTGTGTTTTAATTATTTAGCTCAATCTCGCGGTGTGATCGCCAGTGCCGCACTGGTGGGGTTGGGATGTTTTACGCTTTCGGCACTCGCTCTCTGGAGGATGGAAGAGAGCTTTCATAAAGATCTCAATTACCTTGAGTAGAGTGAAAATAATCCTCGACCAGTTCTTTTAAATAAGATCTGAGTAAGCTGGCATCGTCACCACAAAGATCTACCGGGGTCACGCAACCGTTTTCGGCTTGACCTAAGCTCACCGTCTCCTGGGCGTTGTGAAGGTCCGCATAGGCTAAGCGAAATTCCATGGTGCAGATCGTTTCGGGCGAAAGCGATTTATTTAAGGGTTTGCACACACTCGCTTGTTTAAATAGATCCTCCAGATTTTGCGACTGTAGGTCTTTGAGAGGGAGAGTTGGTCCCAGTCCATCATTATTCACATCGAGCGCTCGGTAAGTTTTTTGGAGTAAAGAGACCTCGATCGAATGAACTTGTCGATACTGCGGATGAGTGATGAGTTCGGGATTATTAATAAAAGGCTCCATATGAACGGTGACTTTGTTTACATCCTCTGTGCTTTGCGTGATAAACTGATCCGCTCCCGCATTTTGCGAAGCTTGCTGGGATTTTCCGCAGTTCTGAAACGCGGTGAGGGTCAACCCCAAAAAGAGACTGACGAAGGCGAAGTATTTGATCGGGAGCAGAGTTTTCGAATTGAGATATTTCCCCATAGAGTCTGATTATAATCAGCTTGGCGTCTCTTGCCTAGGAGTGCGCTTCAAAACGAGACTCTGCCTTTCGCAGAACTTAGGCGGCGTCTTTAATTTCGCGATGAATTTTTATAAAGCTTGAGAGCAGGGCTTCGCAAACGTTTTGCATCGCCTCGAGCGTTTGTTCAGATTGAAAATGAGTTCCTTTGTCGCAACCTAAAAGGTATCCGAAGTTTTTACCGCCAATAGCTACGGGGTATACCGTCATGTGATCGGGATACTTGCCATTGTTCCAGACTTTAAAGAAGAGATCAGATGGAACATTTTTAGAAATTGGCCCATGAAACGGTTTGCTCGTCAGTTTTGCGATACGGAAGGGATTCGGTGTTTTAAAGTCGAAGCAATAGTTCCAAGCGGTTTCGTCGAAGTCCCAAGTGTTGTTACAAGCGATGGGGAATACGCGTCCCTGATTGTCGCGAACGCACCACATGAGCTTTTGATAGTAATCCTTGAGCTGCTTGAATGCGCTCAGTAAGGCTTCCGCCGGCTGAGAGGCCTCTTCGATTTTAGAAGCGGCGCTCAGAATCAACTGCTCGGTATAAACCGTTCTCGTAAAGGTAAAATTCTGTGTCTTTTCTGGAAACGGCATGATTGTTTTGGTCGAAGTGAAAGAAACATCATTGGCAATGACGGGCGAGGGGACTTCGGTTCTCACCAAAGTCACGGGTGCGTTGTTGGCCAAATGGGCCGGCACTTCTTTGGGATCAAGTAAATTGTCAAAAGAGGGAAGGATTTTCTCTTCGGCCACGGGGGCCACCGCTGTTTCGGTGTGTTCAAACAACGATGGCAAAGGTGAGGGTGCGGCGCTTACGGGAGGAGGTAACTCCGCTTTAGAAGATTGAGGCGCTTCGTCTTCACTGGTCTTCTCTGTTGAGGCAATGCCGAGCGATCCAAAATCCAAGGAGGCGAGATCCGAAGGCATGGTCGGAGAGGTGGGAGATGTGGGGAGGCTTGCGGCCCATCCCTCTTTCGGTAGAATATCCTGGGTAATTTCTGATTCGAACTGTGATGTCACTGCACCCGCTTGTTCAAGTGCGGGACGCTCTTCGGCCGTGGCGGGACTTCCCTCGCTGGCAATGTCCACTCCACCAAAATTAAAATCGAAGCCGAAAGCTTCGGGGGCCGGTGTGTTAAGGAGTTCGGACCGTAACGGTTTGTCTTCCGGTGCGGGAGTTTCCGCGGGCATAGACCGCCATGTTTTCGAGAGAATTTCATAATTTGCGAGAACAAAACAATGCTCTTGTTGAAGAGCCACGACAGCAGGTTCTAGGCAGGCAATATAAAGTACGCCTTCCCATTCGCTGGCGGGAAAACACGTGCTGTTCCATGCGTTCGATGGATACTTTTTAAGTAAAGGTTTAACATCCACGTCGTCGAAAAAGTGATCTTGAAGGACGGGCAGTTCGTAATGTTCACTCGCCCATTCGAGATAGTCTTCAATGGGTAGGCGATGACTTTCAATCAATTCGGCTAAGCTTTCGGAGCTTTCTGCAAACTGAGTAAAGTGCTCTTTCCATGCGGGTGTTTTTGTAGAGTCCATCAGTCTATTTATCGGTGTTTATGATGGGCTTCTTGATGTTTTTTGAGCAGAAGATCGGTCCAATTGATGTCTGTTTCGAAAGCTAGACTAAGGAACTGCAAACAATCTCTACATCTAGGCCTCACTTTCTCGGAAATTTCCTGGTAAAAAGTACGAAGTCTCGAAATAATAAACACTATGAATCACCAATGGACCCCTTTGAAGCCGGGCGATGAGATCGCCGTTGTTGCCCCAGGAATGGCCTTTGACTGGACTCAGTTTCGAGCCGCCGAAAAAATCGTCGAGGCTTGGGGCTACAAGTTGAAATATCCAAAAAATATTTTAGGCAAAGCCACGATCAGTTCCAATACAAGAGAGCAGCGAGAGAAATTTCTTAAAGAGGCCTTGCAGTCCGACGCTAAAATGATCTGGGCGGCACGAGGGGGCTTCGGAAGTCTCCATCTCGTCCCGTTTTTAATGAAGTTTCGACCCAAAGTTCCAAAACTTTTGATGGGTTTTAGCGACATCGTGACACTTCATCAAATTGCCAATCAAAGGTGGAACTGGGCGACGATTCATGGGCCCCACGTGGATCGCCTCGCCGTTCTCAATCCCACGAGGCTCTCCGAGTTGCGAAAAATTATTTCCGGAAGCCAAGTTGAGTTGACTTACAAGTTAAAGCCGATGAATTCAGCCGCTCGAAAAAATCAAATGATGCGTTCGCGGATCGTGGGCGGGAACATGGTGACTTTGCAATCGACCGTCGGATCAGCTCTCCAACTCAAAACATCCCAACGTCTTTTGTTTTTCGAAGAGATCGGCGAGCGGGGCTATAAAATCGATCGGATGCTCCATCATTTTGATCAATTAGGATTTTTTAAAAAAGCTGATGGCGTGCTTTTTGGTCCGATGGTGGGAGGTAAAGAGCCCGATGGCACTGATCGCACCGATAGAGTTCTGAGAGATTTTGCTCTCTCGCAAAAAATTCCGGTGTTTAAGGGACTTTACTCTGGCCATGTCCCTAACTCCTTGTCGCTTCCGTTCAACACGACCGCGGAGTTGAATGTTTCGTCGGGAAAGGCCATTTTACGGGTCGTGACGGGAGCTAAATCTTGAACTCGTGTGAAAAGCGGCTTCGCGAAAAGTTCCGATCTTTAGATCGCGGAGTGACTCCCGGTTTTGAACTTCAGGTGTTTCATCGCGGAAAAAAGCGAGCCGATCTTCAATGGGGTAAGACCTGGAAGTATTACGACTTGGCCTCGCTCACTAAAATCATGTTCACGGTGCCTTTCTTTATCAAGCTGGTTCAAGAGAAAAAAATCAAACTGACCGATCCTGCCACCCAATATCTCGGCGGAATCAAGGGATCAGGGCAAATTCAACATTTACTTTCTCACTGCGCGGGAAACGCGTGGTGGAAGCCGTTTTACGAGGAAATTCCTCTAGATCAGAATATTGAAATGAGGAAAATCTATTTGCGGGAGCAATTGAAGGACACTCAGTTGCGCAAGAGTGCTACGGCTGTCTATTCCGACATTGATTTTTTTATTTTAGGATTTATTCTCGAAGACATCCGGGAAAAAAGTTGGCACGATTTATCTCTCGAAATTGCTCAAGATTTTTACCACGATAAAGATTTATTTTTTATTCCTAAGAATAAAACTTCTCTAGCCAAGGAGCTGTTTGCGCCGACCGAGAAAAGTCTTTGGCGCGGCAAAATGATGTGTGGCGAGGTTCATGACGAGAACGCTTGGGCTTTGGGGGGAGTTGCGCCTCACGCCGGTTTGTTTGGGACAACCACGGCGGTTTCGCAGTGGGGTCTCAAAATCAGGGAAGTGTATAAAGGGCAAAATAAAATGTGGTTGGCTCCGGAGACACTTCGTCGTTTTTCTCGCCGATATATTCAGGATTGGTCTCTCGGGTTTATGATGCCGACATTCGGAAGCTCGAGCGCGGGAAAATATTTTTCTAAGCACAGTTTTGGTCATACAGGATTCACCGGAACCTCGTGGTGGTACGATCCTCAGCACGATCTGATGATCACATTAATTTCCAACCGCATTCATCCAGATCGCGCCAATAACGAGTTTAGAAATTGGCGCCCGATGATTCACAATTGGGTCTGTGAATCATTGACGGAATTATAATCTGTCGCGATACTTGTGTGATGACAGCGAATCCTCTCAAACCCAATTCTCATGTTCATCTTATGGGCATTTGTGGCACGGCTATGGCTAGCCTGGCCGGTCTTTTACAATCTCAAGGTTATCGAGTGACCGGGAGCGATCAAAGCTTTTATCCACCGATGTCCGTACAGCTTGAGAAATTAAAAATTCCAACCTTTCAAGGTTATGCAGCTCAAAATTTAGAATCCCAGCCCGATTTGGTGATCGTCGGTAATGTGATCACCCGAGACAACCCAGAGGCTGTTGAGCTGATGAGACTCAAGTTGCCCTATATGAGTCTCCCGCAGGCGATGAGTCAATTTCTCATCCAGGATCGTCACTCGATTGTGGTTGCTGGGACACACGGAAAAACGACCACGACATCTTTGGCCGCTTGGGCGACGGAGAGCTTGGGCTTAAAGCCGGGATTCTTGGTTGGTGGGATCCCAAAAAATTTTAATCAATCGTTTCAATTACCCCAGGGATCATGGTTTGTGATCGAAGGAGATGAGTACGACACGGCTTTTTTTGATAAGGTTCCAAAATTCATCCACTACAAGCCGCGCTCGGTGATTCTCACAAGTATCGAGTTTGATCATGCGGATATTTACAAAAATCTTGATGCGGTCAAGGCCGCGTTCCAAAGGCTACTGGAGCTTATCCCTTCCGACGGGCATCTGATTTACAATGCCAAAGATAAAAACATTCAAAGTTTATTGCACTTCTGTCAGTGTAAAAAGATTTCTTTTGCCACCCAAAATTCTGGAGTCCATGCGGACTTTATAGCTCAGGATATTCAACCCGTGCGCGAGGGCGTGCAGTTTAAAGTGAAAAGTTCGGCCGGATTCGATCAGTTTACGATTCCCATGTTTGGAGAATACAACGCTTTGAATGCAACGGCCGTGTTTGCGCTTCTTAAGACTCTGGATCTTAAAGCCGACTATCAAAAAATTCTCAGTACCTTTAAAGGTGTTAAACGACGTCAGGAACTGATTGGCGAGCCGAACCAGATTCAAGTGATCGAAGATTTTGCTCATCATCCGACAGCGGTCGCACAGACTATTGATACTTTTCAGCGGCGACAGGATTCGGGAAAACTCCACGCCGTTTTCGAACCCCGCTCGGCGACGTCGCGGCGAAAAGTATTTCAGAAGGATTATATTCAGTCCTTCCTTAACGCCGATTTTGCCTATATTACCCAGCCATTTGCTCAGGAAAAATTACCAGTGGATGATCGGTTCTCGACTGATGAGGTTGTCAAATCTATTTCTCAGCAAGGGCCGGCTCAGGGGATCGCCTGTAAAGACTCGATGGAAGTGATTGAGCAGCTGAAAAGAAATGCTAAACCCGGAGATACCATTCTTATCATGAGTAATGGTGGGTTCGATGGTATCTATGAAAAATTATTAAAAGCATTGGCCTAAATATACTTTGAGACCATGTCGAGGAGATCGATGCGTTTGATGGGCTTGGTCAAAACGTCGTTGCAACCGGCGTCCAAACATTTCTGTTTGTCCTCCTTCATAGCGTGGGCGGTAAAGGCAATAATGGGCTTCGAGTAACCCGATTGACGGAGTTCTTGAGTTGCTGAGTATCCATCGAGCACGGGCATCTGCATGTCCATGAGAACCACGTCGTATTGTCCTTGGCTGGCTTTGTCGACACCCTCGCGCCCGTTATCAGCGGTATCAACGTTGACGCCGACCTTCGTGAGAAAGTGACTGACGATGTATTGGTTATCAGGAACATCCTCCACCAAGAGAATGGCCTTTCCATCAAATTGGGACAAATCTCTTTCCGAAACCGAAAGCGGAGACGAACGGGGGGCCGACGGCGGAGCGTCTTCGAGGTGCGGGAGCTCGAGAGCCACTTTAACGAGAAAAGTACTTCCCGCGCCCTTGAGTTTACTTTCTTCGAGGGACACATCTCCGCCGAGGAGTTGGGCCAGTTTCCTTGAGAGAACTAATCCTAGCCCGGTTCCTCCGTGATTTTTCCGAATAGAGAGATCGACTTGCGAGAAAGGTTTAAAAAGTTTGCTTCGTTCCGCGTCGGGAATTCCGATCCCGGTATCTCTAATGGAAAAGGCAAGTTGGTCTCCCTCTGCGCTGTAGCTCACCGTCACTCCGCCTCGATCCGTGAATTTAATCGCATTTCCTACAATGTTGAGAAGAATTTGGCGGAGCCGAGCCGGGTCGGAATAAACTCGATCCGGGATTTCTCCCTTTTGCACAAAGTTGAGTGAAATCCCTTTTTCTTCGCTCCGTAACTTCAAAAGCATCTGCAAGTCTTGGAGGAGAGCTTGTAGGGAGAAGGCGCGTTTATCGATTTCTAGTTTGCCGGCTTCCACTTTAGAAATGTCCAAGATATCATTGATGATCGTGACCAAGGCCTCGCCCGAGCGACTGATCGTGTTTAAAAACTTTATTTTATCTTCCTCAGACGTGTTTTTATCTTTGAGGATTTCGACAAATCCGAGAATGGCGGCAATGGGAGTTCGAATCTCGTGACTCATGTTCGCTAAAAATAAGCTTTTGATTTGACTGGCCTCTTCCGCCTGATTGCGCTCTCCAGTTTTGATGCGGAGATCCTCGGTCATGCGATTAAATGAGGCTGCCAGTTGTCCGAGTTCATCTCCAGAATGAACAGGTACAGTGTGTGAAAAATCTCCGGCTCCGATTTTTTTCGCGGTCTTGTTGATTTCGCTCAGTGTTTCCGAGAGGGTGCGACTGAATCGAAAAGTCAGATACAGTCCGGTGCTCTCGACGATCAACACTAAGCCTAACAGGCAGAGCAGAAGTGTGCCCTCAATCCAGCGCGAAGCCTCACCTAGGGCATAGGAGAAATTATTTTCGACAATTGTGAGGTCGTTATTGATTTCGGAAATTTTAGCGAAAAGCCTTTGTTGAGTTTTGAAGTCGATCTTCTTTTGCGGGTCATTCACGGTTCGATGGACCTCTTCTCCGAGATCAATCATTTCGTCGAGCAAGAGTTCGGCCTCGCGCCAGGCTTGAATGGAGCGAGAAAGATAACTCACGTTATGAAATCGACGTATGAGATTGATCATCGAAGGGATGTCGTGAACGTGATTAAGACCCTTTAGAAATCCATTGGTCACCACATCGCGATCCATGTTGATCTTTTCCATCTCGAGCCGAGCTTGGCGGTCTCCGAGTGGCACCTCTAGATTTTTCCGAAACTCGTCGTAATGTTTTTCGTCTTTAATAATGATGTAATTTTGCAATTCCAATAGAGCATTTTTTTGCGACTTAGACCAGAGCGCTTCGCCGCCCACAAAGGCACGTACGGCCGAAAGGATGTCCACCGTGAACATCAGGGTTAGAATTTCCGTAGCAATTAAAATGGCCATAAGGCCAACCAGATAGTAGAGCTTTTTCGCGACGGAAAGATCCTTCCACCACTGGGCTAGTTTTGCGAACACCATCGTTGCCATCATGCTTGAAAAACCTGGAAGGGAAAAGTAGAAATCCAAAAGAAATGGGGAGCGTGGCGATCTGACTCTTGAACGGCCCGAAGATCGCGGCAATTTGGGACTTTATACCGTGCGCCAAGCATCAAAAACACATTCATTTGCACTCAACAGAATTTATGGAGCTGGCGGAATCACAATAATCCCAGACCGGTAACGCTCCTTAGGGGTCCACTTTGGTCCACCGCCTGTTTTGAGTGGATTAAATTCACTAAACTCAAGATTTTCCTTGGAGTTAAGGTCACGCATGCTGTGAGCTTCGATGACCTCGCCGGAGCGCCCCGGGAACACGTGGTAACCCGCATGGGCGGTTCCGATAAAAATAGGTTTACTTTTAAAAAACAAAGGTTGTTGAGAACCAAAACCCACCAGGTCCTGTGCATTGTGAACGGGAATGTTATAGTAGATTCCTTTTTTCATTACGGAATTATAGTGAGCCGCATGGCCACCCCAGACCGGATTCCAAGTGGTTCCCGGTTTAAGAGGATTGAGCTTTTGGTCTTCGGCGTCCCACTTGGCATTCTGAGAAGGATTCGGATTCCAGTAATAACTCTTCCAGCCCAGAGCAATCAGATCCCGCTGTAATTCTGTTCCAAGAAAATCGACGCTATCAAGGTGTGCATAAATTTTATTCCAAGTCGAAGTCATTTGGATGGCCGTAAATCCTTCTTCAAGGCAACGAAGAGCGAGGCCAATACAGCTGATGGGTTCCAGTTGCGAAACAAGGTCCACGGGTTTTCCGTAGAACTTCAGCGCGGCGATTAATCCCTCCCTCGTGGCGTAATCGGGTCGGCGATCTCCATAGAATTTAGAAATTCCCCAGATGTTAAAGAATTCAAGGTGCTCCTCGTAAACGGCATCTAAGCAGCCTGCGGTCGTCTGAGTAAAACGTTGGATGTTCGCTTGATGATTTTCAATCTCTTGCGGAGTGAACGAGACTTGAGCCTGAAGTTGCGTGAAAAATAAAACACTGCCGAAAAAACTGAGGAAGGATTTCATAGAGGTCCTTGGTTAAAGGTGAGAGAGATTTAACTTTAGACGATGCCAATGGCAACAACGGGCGCTCCACTGAGAAGAGTTTTCACTTTTTAAGGCGCTGTGCTTGAAGATATGACGGGCGTCGAGCCGCCCGGGGGCTTAAGAAGGACCTTAAACCACTCTTCAAACCATGTTGTGTCGCTCACGCCCAGGTGAGCTCCTTGAGGAAGAGTAAACAAAGAGTCCTTAGGAAATTCCCTGAGGATAGCGTTCCATTCTGCCGGCCGATTGATGGGGTCATCGATACTCGTGACCACGCTGTAATTGACGTTTTGAGAGCGCAGTTGAGTCAGCCAGAATCTCAGCTGGCTCCGATCCGTTGGCGTTTCGAGAGCCTTTAAGTAGTTTTCGAAGAGTGTTTCCAGTCGAAAACTTAAAAGCCATTCGTAAAAGTTTTTATCGTACAGCACAAGGCCTGGGGGAATTAGTTTTTGTCTTAAGGGTTTATCGTGAGGAAGGTGGTACACCGAATACGCGAGCCATTCGACAAAAAATCGCGTAAAGAAATGCTTGGCCGTATAGCCGGGAAAGATCTTACTTTTAAAATAGAGCCAGTTCTCGTTACTGGTCATGATTTCTTCGTAGAGATGGGGATTCGTCTTCATTTCGCTCACCCAGCTTTTGACGTGTTCAAAAGAAACTCGTAAGTCCAAGGGGGGATTCATTGCGACGACACGCTCGATGGGGGACGGGCAGGTGGCCGCAGTGGCGGTGGCGAGAAGTCCTCCGTAACTTAAGCCGATCACAGTGACTTTCCTCTGATGGTATTGGGCAAGGATGTGGCGGATCAGATCGCAACTCACTTGAGCCTCTTTATCGATTTGGCCAGGGTAGAAAAAGGGTTGAGACCTGAGATAATCTTGAGAGAAGGGATTGGCCATGTAGGCCACGTTGTACCCTTGGCGCGCCAGCAGTTGCGCATTGTATTTGGCGTAGTCTGAAGACAAAAGTGCGAAAATGCCGGGGACAAAAACGACCCAGGGTTGATCTGGCGAATGGACAAGTTCTCGATAGGTAAAACGTTTCGCTGCCAGGGATGGCGAAGAAAACTGGGACTCTTTAAAATAAGGTCGGTCGTACCAACCCAAAATTCCTTTGATGCGAATCCAGGCGATCGGATTTACGGTATTTTCGAAAACATCGTCACTGAGAGGTTTATAAAAAAACGGAGAGTTTTTTTGGGTGGCCTGTTGAAGATGGCTATACTCAGCGGCAGACCATTTGGCGAAGCCACTGCTCGGAGACAATAACAAGAATGGCAAAAGGAGCCAGTGTTTTATAAAACTCACAGAACCTATATACTCGATTGTCACGAGGGGTAAAAGCTTAAAATATAAGCAAATCGCGGAGTTTTGATTTGAACAAAATCTTAACAAAAGTACATGCCTGGTGACAGTTCATGGATTAATTGTTACCTCCCTTTTATGGCAAAACAAAAGGGGGAATTGACCCCACTCATGAAGCAGTACTGGGACATCAAAGCCGCTCACCAGGATAAAATCCTACTTTTCCGAATGGGCGATTTTTTCGAAATTTTTCATGACGATGCCACCACGGTCGCGCCTCTTGTGGGAATTACGCTCACAGTTCGAAATAAAAAATCGGGAGATCAGACTCCGATGTGTGGGGTGCCTCATCACAGCATCGCAGGCCCCATCAACAAGTTGCTCGCCGCCGGTTATAAAATCGCCATCTGCGATCAGATCGAAGATCCCGCTCTCGCCAAAGGATTGGTCAAACGTGCGGTGACTCGCATTTTAAGTCCAGGGATGGTGTTCGATCCCGACACCTTAGATGCCGATCAATTTAATTACATGGCAGCGTTCGATGAAAAAACGGTGGGCTTTGTCGAGCCGACCACCGGCGAAACCTTTTATTACGAATACAAAACGCCGGCCATTCTTAAAAAAATTATGCTCACCATTTCTCCGGTAGAGTTGGTTATCAGTGAAGAGCAAAAGCCCATGGCCGAAGAGCTTTTTGGAAAACAATTTGTTTTGTCGGTGCACGATGGGAAGCGGGTGGCTTACTCGAGTCATCTGTGTTTGCAGCGAGTGGTGAGTTATGCCACTCACATGCAAAGCGAAGAAATTTTAAAAACCCTCGGCGTGCCTGAGCTGCGGTCTTTTGAGGAGCGCTTGCATTTAAGCCAAGACGTTCTTCGGCATCTTGAAATCTTTAAAACGTATAAGGGCGAAACGGCCGGGACGTTGTATTCGGTGATCAATAAAACGAAAACCGCTGGAGGGAGTCGTCGACTCAAGCAGTGGTTGATGTTCCCGCTCACCGAAGCTCGGAAGATTGAAGCGCGCTGGAATCAGATCGCCTGGTGGTTGGACCATCTTCACGAGCTCCGATCCGTGCGCGAGAGTTTACAGGGGATCGGGGATTTCGAAAGAAAGCTAGGGAAGATTTCTCAACCCAATGCCCATCCTCGCGATTTACAATCTTTGGCCGATACGTTCGGACGGGCCCAGCAGATCTTTCAAATTTTTTCCGATCACGAAGAAGACCTGCGGAGCATGGCCACCTGGAAAAACGAGATTGATAAAACGTTTGAGGAAGACATCCCCTTAAATTTTCGCGAAACAGGGTTTATCCGTCGAGGTGTGAGCGCGGATCTCGATGAGCTCATTGAACTTTCGACGAACAGTCAGGCGAAAGTTTTAGAGCTCGAAGCCAAGGAAAAAGAGCTGACACAAATCTCGAGCCTTAAAGTTCGCTACAATAATGTCTTTGGTTATTACATTGAAGTGACCAATACCCATACGAGCAAAGTTCCACTCCAGAGATACCAGCGCAAACAAACGCTGACCAATGCGGAACGCTACACCACAGATGAGCTTGTGGAGCTTGAGCGCAAAGTGATCACGGCGCGCACTCGCCGTGCGGAGCTCGAGATGGAAATCTATCAGCGGTTAAAAAATGATCTGCTCCAAGAAATGTCGCAGTTTTTAAAAATTGCTCACTTTTGCAATGATCTCGACGTGATCACGTCTCTGGCGTGGCTCGCTTTGGATAAAAATTATTGCCGTCCCCAAATTGCTACCGAGCAGGTGGTTGATCTGCGGTCCTCACGCCATCCGGTGATTGAGGAAAAGGTGAGCTTTGTGCCGAATGATATTCGTTTAGGACGCAGTGAATGTATGCTTCTGACCGGTCCTAACATGGCCGGGAAGAGTACGATCATGCGCCAAGTGGCTATCGCGGCGATCCTTTGCCAGATGGGGAGTTATGTGCCAGCGACTTCGGCGGAGCTTCCACTGTTTGATCGAATTTTTACTCGCATTGGCGCGAGTGATTTCCTGACGGAAGGTCTATCGACCTTTATGGTGGAGATGAAAGAAACCGCAGAAATGCTTCGCGAGTCGACCGAGAAGTCTTTGGTGGTTCTTGATGAAGTGGGGCGAGGAACTTCGACTTATGATGGGTTGAGTTTGGCTCAATCCATTCTCGAATTTTTGCTGGAGAAAACAAAGCCTCTCGTTTTGTTTGCCACCCACTACCATGAGTTGACCGCACTCGAAGTGGCGTATGCCCAACTTAAAAACGCGCACATGCTCATTCACGAAAAAAAGGAAGAGCTGCAGTTCCTGTACACTCTCAAGCCAGGCTCCGCGCAAAAGTCCTACGGAATTCAAGTGGCGCAGTTGGCCGGAATGCCTCAAGCGGTGATTCGACGCGCGCAAGCGCTGCTCAAGTCGATGGAGAGCAATCAACGGGAAGTGATGGAGAAGAGCCATTCGCCGCAACTCGATCTTTGGTCTCGGGCGGATGTTGAAGAGAAGTCGACTCCAGAGGATTCCGCAGAATTGGCACTGGCAAAAGAGCTCCTTCGACAGATGCAAGAGGCGCCGATCCAAAGCATGACCCCTCTCCAAGCGTTAAATCAAATGGCCGAATGGCAAAAGCAAGTGACCTAATCGCGAAGGATCATTGCGTGTGAGTGGCGCAGTAAGGGCTGTCGGAACAGTCCTCGGCGGCGCTGTATCTGGGAAGAAACGGGCGGGCCACTGCAAAACAAGAGTAGCCAACCTCAAGTCCCCAGCGCACAGGAGTGATATTCGCCACTTTGGCGAGGACTCGGTATCTCGGTAATTGCTTCCAAATCTCTATAAAAGCGTCGACCCGCGTGGCGAGGCTGCCATCGCTTCGACGAACATGCATAATTTTGTGAACCAATACCGGATCGACGCCCTCTTTGTGGGCATCGAAATGAGGAGCACAAATATCGACGAAGACAATGTTCTCGGCTCCGCGCTGCTTTTTGTAGTGGTTGATCTCTGTGCTGCAAACTTTGCAGAGACCATCGAAATATACTGTTAATTTTTTTTGTAAATGCTTTTGCAAATTCTTCTGGTCTTTCATATTGTTCATGGTAGTATGAACAATATGAAAAGTAAAGGAAAATCCATATCTAGCGACAAGAGCCTTAAGAATTTGTCTCTCTCCATTGGCGATTTTATTCGCTATTGGGGCTTCCGACGTGTTCACGGGGCCATTTGGGCACAATTGTATCTCTCCAAAGAACCCTTAAGCTGCACGGATCTTGTCTCACGATTGGACTTTTCAAAGGCTTTGATTAGCCCTGCTTTGGACGAGCTCCTTCACTTAAAACTGATCGAAGAAGCTCCGGCTCCCAATGATAAAACCAAGGTTTATCGCGCAGTCGAGAATTTCGATGGGGTGATTCGACACGTTTTAAAAACTCGGGAGGCAAAAATGCTCCAGCAGATCACTCAAAATTTAAATTCACTTCAGCAGAGCGCCGCAACTTCGGATCGAATTGATGGTGCACGCTTAGAGTCTCTTTCGCAGATGATTGGATCTGCGAACCTCATGCTGAATTTATTAATCTCACAGAAGGATCTTCTGCGTTTTCCATTGGAGCTTGAACAATGAATGTAGTTCTTATTCTCGGCAATCAACTATTTAATCCCGAAATTTTTAAGAAAAAGGGCATCGAGCCCAAGACCACTGTCTTTTTTATGCGTGAAGACCGAGAGCTCGCCACCTATTATAAATTTCATAAGCACAAAATTCTATTTTACTTTGCGGCCATGCGGACCTACCGGGATGAATTAAAATCTTTGGGCTACGTCGTGCACTACGAGGAGTACCAAAAAGCGCCCAAAGGATCTACTCCATCGAGTTACGAGGAGGCGCTAGCCGCTGTTGTTAAAAAAAATAAAGCGACCTCTGTGTTCGGATTCGAAATTGAAGATAAATTCTTCGAAAAACGAATCGCCGGTCTTTTGCAGTCCCGCAACGTCAGTTACCAGCGCTGGCAAAGCCCGATGTTTCTGACATCGCGAGAGGAGTTCGCCAGCTACTTGTCGTCGACCAAGCGACCGTTTATGAAGACCTTTTACGAAAGTCAGCGAAAGCGTTTAAATATTTTAGTGGAAAACAATAAGCCCGTCGGGGGTGCGTGGAGTTTTGATACGGAAAATCGTTTGGCTCTCCCGAAGACGATGCAAACTCCGCCACTTCCTCAACCCCAAAGCACGCCGATCATCAAAGAGGTCTCTGCACTGGTGGAACGAGAGTTTTCCGATCATCCTGGGGATTCGCAAGATTTCTGGCTTCCGGTGGACCGATTAGGGGCTCGCGAGTGGCTTCTTTCTTTTCTCACCGAGAGACTGGAGGAGTTTGGTCCTTACGAGGATGCCATCGCTCCGCACTCGGAGTTTGTTTTTCACTCGGTACTGACCCCCTTTCTTAATTGTGGCTTATTAACTCCGGCCGAAGTGGTGCGAGCCACTTTGCGCTACGCTCACAAGAACAAAGTTCCTTTGGCTTCGCTCGAGGGCTTTATTCGGCAAGTGATTGGGTGGCGAGAATTTATTCGCGGGATTTATCAGAATTACAGCGAAAAGCAGGAGAAGGAAAATTTTTGGAAGCACAAGGCTCAACTGACGTCGGTGTGGTACACGGGGAATTCGGGCGTTCCTCCACTCGATGAAACCTTACGTCGCACGATCAAGCGCGGTTACGCGCACCATATCGAACGACTGATGGTGGTGGGAAGTTTAATGGTGCTGTTGGAAGTGGAGCCTCAGGCGGCTCATCGCTGGTTTATGGAGATGTTTATAGATTCCTCCGACTGGGTGATGGGTCCTAATGTTTACGGTATGGCTCTCTTCTCTGACGGTGGCATTTTTGCGACGAAGCCCTATATCTGTGGATCCAATTATCTTAGAAAAATGGGTGGATATGCCAAAGACGACTGGTGCGACGGCGTCGACGGGCTGTACTGGCAATTTATCAAAAAGCACAAAGACTTCTTTTTGAAGAATCCGCGATTATCGATGATGGCTCGCTCCTGCGAAAAAATAACGGCCGAGCGCTGGAAGATCTTAAATCCCGCGGCAGAGGCTCTGCGACGTCAACTTGTGGTGAGTCCTTAAGCTATGAGTTTACCGCGCGCGCTGAAAGAAAAAATAAAATCTTTATCTCCGGAAGACATCGATCGGTTGATCCGCATGGGATGGGAAGATCGCACGAGCTTCGAGGCGATCTCTCATCAGTTTGGGTTTTCCGAAAACGAGTTTGTGCGCTTTATGCGCAGTCAACTCAGCGCCTCCGTCTTCGCAAGATGGCGTAAGCGCATTCATCATCAAGGCCATTTAAAGCACGAGGTTAAAAGTGGTTTAAGAACCACGCGCTATAAATGCACCCGCCAAAGTGTCGAAGGCCGCACCAAGGGTTGGAAGTAATTTATTAATGGGTTATTGGATTGGGGTTCTTGTCTTTGAGAAGTCGAGACGCTGCAAATCCGGCGGCAGTGCCGATAAAAAACAGGACAGTGATCAGTACTAAGTCTTTCTTTTTGAATTTCATAAGATCCTCCAACATCCATTCTAGGGACATCTGCAAAATTATCGATACGGGAGAGTGGCATATAAGTGCGGTTCGGTGAAAATTAATCCATGACATGTCTTGAGGCAGTGAATAAGCTTACGATGTATGGGCCAACGCACATTTCTTAATCCCCAGGACTTTGAATCCGCGCAGGATGTGCTCCTGCCACCGATTGTTCCGCCCAGCGGGGATTTGATGGAAGGGCAACCACTTCCGGCAAAAGATTTTTCGTCGTGGTTGGCGATGAACTTAGAAAGTCGCCTTCGCAAAAACAAACTTTGGGTGGAGTCTCATCCGATTGCCATTGGATCTTGGGGACGGGGAGAGCTCAGCCCTCAATCCGATCTCGATATTATTTTTTGTGGCGATGAAAAAACCGTGACCGAACTGGTGCACGATCTCGAAAAAGAAAAACTTCAGGTGCGTTATCGTTATCCGGCCAACCGCGAGGATTGGACCGACGGAGGAGAGATCTTCGAGCTCAACGCCCTCTTCTGGGCCCGACCTTTCACGAAAGAGGCCGCCATCAAATTGCAGGAGCAAAAGAAAAAGATTTTTGCTCAAAAGAACACGTTCCGAAAAAAACTGCTCAAGGCTTTTATCGAAGAGCGCAACAAAAGAAATCAACGGCATGATTCCGTCACCAATTACCTCGAGCCGAATTTAAAATATGGGGCCGGGGGTCTTCGCGATATTCAGCAGGCCTTGATGATTTGGTTTTGGTACGCCGATAAGTTGGGTTCTCATGTCGAAACTTTTGCCATGCTTCACCATCTCAACGAATACATTCTGACGTTGCGGCAAAAGCTTCACTTGAGCGGATACAACGACAGTTTGGTGGCGCCGGCACAGTTTGAGCTCGCGCGGTGGTTTGGTTATGCAAGTCAGGCGGAGTTTATGCGGGAGCTTCAAAAAGTTCTCACGCGTATAAGCTTTTACTGCGATTGGGTGTTTGCGGTCGCTTCGTCCAAAGAAGATATCGGAAAAGAGTACGATCTTAAAAAACCATCGCAAGTTTTTGCAGGACTTAAAAAGAATCCCAGCCTCGTGTTACAAAAAAACGTGTTACATAATATTTCTCAGTCGATGTTCGAATTCCACCACGATTTTCCAAAAGTCTTTAATATAGATGCGAGCGACGAAACTTTGCGCGCCCTTTTTCGCTCGCGACTGATTCACGCGGTGATTCCCGATATGGTTCTGGTTGAGGGAGTGGTTCAGCACGATCAATATCATCGCTTTACAGTAGATGCCCATTTGATGCAGGCCGTGCGCCGGGTTCACAAAATCTTTAATAAACCTTCGCTTTTAGGAAAACTGGGAAAGCTCGCAAAAGCGAGCACCAAAAATGATTGGCAGATTTTACTATGGACCGCGCTTTATCATGATTTAGGAAAGGCCCGCGAAAAAGATCATTCTTTAGAGGGCGTGCAACTGGTGGAAAAGCATTTGCCCCGATTTGGATTTAATAAAAGTTTTATCCAAGAGGTCAGTTGGTTAGTTGAGAATCATTTAATCTTATCCACGGCGGCCTTTCGCAAGGATCCCAAATCGCCCAAGGTTTGGGCAGAGCTTTATGCCAAAGGAGTGCACGGGGATCGACTTCGTCGATTAACTTTGTTTACCGCGATCGATATCAATGCCACCAACCCCGAGGCGTGGACCGAATGGAAGGAAAAACTTCTTTGGGAGCTCTATTCCTCCATCGAAGCGCCTCAAGGGAACCAGTTGTTGGAACTCACGACGCGGGCTCAAAAGGAAAAGGTTCCCGCGCAGATTGTAGAAGCGTTAGATATCGGATTGGTCACTTCGGTCCCCTCAGCTTGGCTCATCAAAGATATTCAAGCGCTTCTCAAAACCGAAAAGGGGACATCGGTACAGGTGTTTCATCATCGTAAACAAGGCACTTGGGTTCGCTTTTACCAAAAGAAGGATCAATCCGGGTTGTTCTTTAAATATGTGAAACACCTTTGGGTGACCGGTCTGCAAATTCGACACGCGTATGTTCACACGATTCCGTCCCTGGGAGTTTATGATTGGTTCCAGATTAAATCGACCAAGACTGTGTCTCAGCTCCAAAAACTCATGGAATTAGCACCCTCCGATTCGGAGTCCAGTACTGTGGCGGCGGAGAAAAATGTCGCTACGATCCCGTTAAAGGTCAGTCTGATTTCCGAGGCCGAAGGCGAGTGGGTGTTCAGCTTTCGAGGCGCCGATGCGAAGGGAATTTTGCTCAGAGCCGCACAAATTTTGTATGACATTGGTCTGCAGATTCGCTGGGCAAAAGTTCATACGTGGGGACAACAGGTGGATGACATTTTCGCCGTTTCCCCGACGAAAGATCGTACCGCGAGTGACTGGACACTGGAGATCGATAAAAGGTTAAACCCTAAAAACCACTAATTTTTTTCCTGTAAGCGTGCGAAATTTCTTGAAATTGACCAAATGAGTCTAGGCCTGAAAATTGGTGTTGCGCTCAGGCCTTTTAGTTGTAAGACTTAAATAGAGGCGATCGCAAAAGGAATGTGGTCCCACAAGCAAATTAAAACTATAACGGAGGGAGCAAGGATGCTCAGAGATGTCCTTATACAGAAAGGTTTGTCGAACCGTGAAGCGGAAGTCGCAGAACTCGTTTCAAAAGGCTTATCCAACAAGGAAGTTGCCAACCAGCTTTTCGTCACGGAAAAGACAGTTAAATTTCACCTAACTAATATTTATAAGAAGATGAGTGTTAAGTCACGAGCTCAGCTTATCGTATGGTGCTTACCTCATATGAATTTCGTTGAAAGCACTGGGACTCAGCCCAGCAATCAAATTCAAGCGGGTGGAAACTCGAATGAGATCGACACTATTCCCACTGGCAATGCTCCCATTGCTGGCTACAAAGGTTAATTTTGATGTCGGAAGCACGGAAGGTCTCTGAATCACAAGTCGTGATGACAGAGATGGTGCTTCCCACTCATACCAATGCCCTCGGTAGTATTTTCGGGGGCACTGTTATGTCCTGGATCGATATCGCTGCCGCAATCTGCGCCCAGCGCCACTCTCGAAAACAAGTTGTTACCGCTCACATTGATGGTCTTAAATTTTTTGCTCCTGTCTATAAAGGCTGGGTCGTTAATTTAAAAGCCAGCGTAAATCATGTGGGAAACACATCGATGGAAATCGGTGTTCGCGTGGATGCCGAAAATCCTCAAACGGGCGAAAAGTTCCATACCGCCTCGGCCTATCTCACGTTTGTCGCTCTAGATTCTCATAGTAAGCCAACTCAAGTTGCGCCAATTGTCCTCGAAAACGACGAGCAGAAGAGACGGCACGCAGCGGCTCTCCGCCGACGTGAGAATCGTTTGCATAAGTAGTCCAAGTTCCCGTAAAATTAAGATTAAGTCCTATGAATATATTGAGGCGTATTAAATTGAATCGTAGAGGTTTCTCCTTGGCGGAACTCATGGTCGCCGGTGCGACGGGTGTTATTATTGCCGGTGCCGCCTCCTTTGCATTTATCGAAAGCAGTGCGACCTTTAAGCGCCTCAACAACCAGTACGACACTGAATCCGAGATGCTGCGGATGATGTATGTTCTTAAAGCCACCTTTCAGCAGACGAGCTCGATCATTTATAAAGGCGCCTTGGCTTGCAATGCCGAGACTCAGCGGGGGCAGCCCCATTATCGGGCCTCGCGCGGAGTTTTATGCTCGGGCAACTTTAATAATGCCAATGATGGGGCCGTGAACATGATCGCCATGGGTCTTCGCGAAATGGGCGGATACGGAACGCCAGCACAGAGTGAATTCCAGGCTTACGGAATCTACTATAAAAATCCCTCTGGAAATCGATCGGGCGCATTGTATGTGGACTTGGAAAGATTCACAGACTCTTGGGCGGTGGTTTCTCCGATGAACGCTCCCTTCGAATTCACACGTCTCACCGAATTTGAAGTGAACTCGGTTCAAGCAATGGATGATAATAGAGATATAGTGACCACGGCGGGGGCGGGGGAAAACGTCGCCATGTCCGCAGAGATTCGCGCCGTGATGCGCACCTTCGTGGGTGGCCAGACCGCCGCTTGGAGATGGTGTCCCGCCGCGATGATCGCTGGAAATCCCGCCTGTCAAAATTCACCACGCTATATGGATATGGAAAAAAGAATGAAGGTGAAATTTTCTAATAATATTTTAACGCCGCCGACGGGCGATAGCTCTCAGTACAGTTTACCCCGTCGAGCCTTGGGAAATTTATACTACTTTAGAGGAATTGTTCCGGTGATGAAGCAATGATGAAGTCTTTTTTTAAGCGCAGAAAATCCAATCAGAAGGGCGCGATTCTACTCTTGACCGTGGTCATTATCAGTTTGGTTCTCATCACCATCGCGGCGGTGAGTTCCTACAAACTCACTGCGCTGGCAAAGCAGTCGGCGCGCCTGAACGAAGCACTAGCTTATCTCACCGTGATGGAAGAGATGGGGCAAGTGGTGGCCGAAGCCTACTACGAAGCTGTTCCCCCTAGCACGTGCCTGGGAGGTAAAACGTCATTCCCTATTGGCGGAATCTCTTTATGCTCTCCCAACGGCGCGGCCAACGGGATTTGCATCACCAAAGAGCATGGTGGAGTGAATCGCACGTTCTGCTTACAGCCAGGGGCTCCAGGCGCCGAGCTTGTCACTCGCTACACACCAGAGACTCAACCCCATCTCTTTTTTGATGTGGCCGAGAAAAAAGAGTGGAGCCTCGCAAACTATGTTTGGGAAAAACTTTCGTTGGCGAAGTCTTTTGCAGATTATCCCGATTTTCCACCTTGGACTCCAGCCTCTGACCCTTGGCGTGGAAATGTTCCTCATGCTGGAGGTGGCGCAGACACTCAGATCACGGAGACCCCCGCTGTAAATATTGCGGGTTTACCGGCCACTCCTGGAGGCGCCGGTCAACAAGCCACTTCGGGAGCTTATGGCGGCGGGAGTGGAGAGCCTTGGGTTCCCACTCCCGCATGGGCCGCCTCAAACGAAATCTTCATTCCCAGTTGCACGGCGGATTCTCAGCAAAGGCTGGGCTGCATGAAGTGCAACGTTACGGGTGTCCGCTGTATTCAGTTTCGCTTGTGTCTCTCCGGCGGAGGTGGCTGTGACAATCCCCTCGTCCAGAGAATCGCGATCTACTGACGGTTAAAGAGGGGGGAGTCGATGAATAAATTAAAAGTCATTCTGGCCTTCTCTTCCTTCTTTTTGATCCTCGCCACCGTCGCTATTCTTTTTAAAAAAAACTCTAATGGCAGCTTTATTGGTTACCAGATTCGTCGTTCCGAATTAGACAAGCACACCAAGAGTTTTGTAACGCAGCTCGAGGACATTAAGATTACCCCAAGAATCATCGATGAGCAGACTCAGTGCTATGAATTTAAAGACATAAAAAAAGACACATTTTTCGCCGCTCTTTATATTCAAGAAAACGACTGCATCATCTCGTTTAACGATGAGCCGTTCAATTCACCGATGTCGGCGATGAAATTCTACGAAACAATAACGAAGACCACCAGCGAAACTCTTCGCATCAATCTCGTGATCGACCGCAACGGCAGCCAAATCCTCCAAGAACTCACCATCCGATAGGTTCCAGCTCCTTGCGTGCACTTTTCCCCAACGCGTTGG